>CANRDV010000040.1 GCA_947629475.1 uncultured Bacilli bacterium | reverse complement strand
CCAAATTCGCTAGCTATTTCATATTTCATTTTATCGATAGCTTGTTTAGCTCCTGGTACTCTCATTTTTAAAGAGTCCTTATTTGAACTTGAGTTCATTGTTTCACCTCCACACTAATAGAATGTGGAGTTTTGTATTTTTTATACAAATTACTAACTGGTAATTTTTACCTAAAATTATAATATATCTTGGTAATCTTCATCTTTACTATTATCTATATTTATAACTTGTAAATTATTTAATATTTCATCAATCATTTCTTCATAATCAAACTTCTTTTCCATTTCTAAACAAGTATCAAGTCTTGGATTTATAATTGGATGTTTAGGAACAAAAATCGTGCAGCAATCTTCATAAGGTAAAATACTAATATCATAAGTATCGATTTTTTTAGCAATCTCAATAATCTCTAATTTATCAAAACAAGCAACTGGTCTTAAAATTGGTAAATTCGTAACACTATTAATAACATTCATACTTGTTAAAGTTTGGCTTGCAACTTGTCCAACTGATTCTCCATTAACAATTCCAAGCGCTTTATATTTTCTAGTAAGTTTTTCCATAATACGAAACATCATTCGGCGCATAATAGTAATAGAGTAATTCTCTAAACAATTTTTATAAATTGCTTCTTGAAGTTTAGTAAAAGGAACTATTATTAATTTCATATCACCTGCATAAGGATATAGCTTACGAGCTAAATTAATAACTTTTCTTCTAGCTTCTAAAGATGTATGGGGAATTGCTTCAAAATAAACTAAATCAAGTTTTATTCCTCTTTTTAAGGCTAAATAACTAGCAACTGGTGAATCAATCCCACCTGATAACATAGCAAGACACTTTCCAAGTGTTCCAACGGGATATCCACCTAAACCTTTATATTCATTTAAATAAACATAAGATGAATCATTCCTGATTTCAACATGAACTAAAATATCATAATCATGAACATTTACTTTTAAATTTTTAAAATTTTTTAAAATATGTCCTCCAAAGATACTATTACATTCTATTGAATTAGGTTCAAATCTTTTATCACTTCTCTTAGTTTCAACTTTAAAGGTATAATTCTTATTATCTAAATTATCTTTAATAACCATACTTATTGTTTCTTTAATACTATCTAAGTTACTATCACATTTATAAGCAATAGAATAAGCATGAATTCCAAATATTTCTCCTATATTTTTAAGAATTAAATCTTGGTCTTTATCTAAATATTCAATATACATCCTGGACATATCACGATAAATATTAACATTTAAACCCTTAAGTTTTTTTAAAATATTTGAATATAAGGTATTTATAAATAATTTTCTATTTCCTTTTTTAGTAGTTAATTCTCCATATTTAATTAAAATAACTCTATTCATTACTATTATTCTCCTTTTCTAAAACTTAATTCCTTTAATTTACTTTTAAAAGTTTCTAAAAAGTAATCTATTTCTTCATTCGTTGTTAAATAAGATAAACTTATTCTTAAACTACTTTTAGCACGTTCCTTATCTTTTGTTACTTCAAAAACCCCTAAAGACATACTAGCGTCATTTGCACATGCGGTTTTGGTTGAAATATATATGTCACTTTCTGCAAGTGCATGTAACATAGTCTCAGGTTTTATACCTTTTATACTTATATTTAAGATATGTGGTATAGAATCAATTGGACTATTAATAACTACATCATTCATTGTTTCCAAATTCTTTCTTATTTTTTGATTTAATTTTAAAACATGTTCAAATTTCTCTTCATAATTTTCTAAAACTAATTTTAAAGCTTTAGCAAAGCTTGCACATAAGGCATGAGTTGGCGTACCACTTCGATAGATTGTTTGACTTTTACCTCCATGAATAATTGGTTCTAACTCAATATGTCTTTTTTTTATTAAACATCCTACTCCATTTAAACCATATATTTTATGAGAAGAAAAAGAATATAAATCAACATTATCTAAGTTAACCTTAATTTTCCCAACAGCTTGAGTTCCATCAACATGAAATATTACTCTTGGATAATCTTTTAAGATTTCTCCGAGTTTTTTTATATCTTGAACTATTCCAAGTTCACTACTAACCTCACTAATAGTAACTAAAATGGTATCATCATTTATTTTACTTTTTAAATCAGTAATATCTATATGACCCTTATCATCTAATTTTAAATAATCTATTATATATCCTTCTTTTTCTAAATAGTTTAAAGTTTCTAAAATACTAGAATGTTCTAATTTAGTTGTTAGTATATGACGTCCTCTATTTTTATATTTATTAATAACTCCCATAATTGCTAAGTTATTAGCTTCACTTGCACCACTTGTAAAGATTACTTCTTCTTTATTAACTCCCATTAAATCTGCTACTTGCCTAGTTGCAGCTTCAAGTAAATGTAAAGACTTAGTTCCTAGACTATGTAAAGAGTTAGCATTACCAGGATATTCTAAAACTGCTTTATTAAAACTATTTAAAACTTCTTTATTAACAGGAGTTGTTGCACTATAATCTAAATATACCATTTTCACACCTCTTTTTCTAGATACTAATCTTAACAAATTATTTAAAATTAATCAAGTGTTTTTTGAAAAATTATATTGCATATTTATATCTTTTGTGATATTATTATATTATAAATTATTTAAGGGAGGTTAACTATGAAAAAAGATAATGATGATGAAATCTATGAGAATGATCCAGAGTTTAAAAAGAAACTGGACGATTTAGTTGAAAGGGCTAAAAAAAATGGTAATATTCATTCACTTGAAGAAGCCTTTGAAAAATATCCAACTGAATTTGAGGTTCATAAAGGAAACGTTGAATATTTTACAGGTCCAACTAAGAAAAACTATACTGATGAAGAAATTACGAAAATGGCTAAAGAATTAGTAGAAAGGGCTAAAAAGAATGGAGATATTCATTCACTTGAGGAAGCCTTTGAAAAATATCCAACTGAATTTGAAGAATGGGAATATGAAATACGTGATAATGAATTTATATATTATCCAGAGAAGAAAAATATTCGCAGGCAAAAAAAGTATAATAAAGGTGATATTGTTTTTGTAGATAATTATACTTACAACAACAATAATAAGGGAACTAATCATTTATTTGTTATTGTTGATAATGATAATCATATAGTTCCACTTGATTATTTTGGCTTTATAATTTCTTCAAATATAAAAAAGTCAAAAGAAGTTTCTAAGTTCAAATATAATGAACCTATTAAATTAAACCTAACAAATGGATTAAAAAAAGATAGTATTGTTAAATGTGATGAAATATATAAAATTTCAGTTAATAATATTAAATTTAAAATAGGAAAAATCGATAACAATGAACTCGCTAGATTCTTAACTACTTATAATGACTTTACAAAGAGTCAAAATGCTATTACTAACTAATAGTATTTTTTTATAGAAAAAAAGTGTTACAAAGAACACTCCTTATTGAATTTACTCTTAATACCTGGTTCAATTTTATCTAAAGTATCTAACACTAACTTAACAGTTTCATTGTAGTTACCTTTATAAAATAATATCTCAGCTCGATTTAAAACTTTACTA
This sequence comes from uncultured Bacilli bacterium, assembly GCA_947629475.1. Lineage (GTDB taxonomy): Bacteria > Bacillota_I > Bacilli_A > RF39 > UBA660 > RUG591. The sequence goes on along the minus strand of CANRDV010000040.1, from coordinate 11,343 downwards.
ACATCAACTATATCTCTATATCTATTAGCATAAACAATTAATTCTTCAGCAAAGTAAGCATTCCTTATAATAGAATTAGTTGTCTTATATAATTTAAAAACTAGGTCTCTTGCTGTATCTACTCTTGTATTTAACGTTTTAATAATAATTGGTTTCTTTTCAAGTTCTTTAATTATTTCTAAAATAGCCTCATTTGCTTCACTTAACTCAACAAAATAATTATTAGCAACTACTGGTATTTTAACACTTTGTATTTGTCTTTTACAAGTTTTTAATAATTCTTGAACTTCTTCTAATTGGTCTCTTGCTCTCTCTTCATCATCTTGCATGCTACCTAAGCTCCTTAATGTTAACTCTAAATTATCTTCTATTTGTTTTAAATTAATACCAAGTTCATTTAAAGTAAGATTAATCTTACCATAAGAATCATCTTGTTTCTTAACTTTTCTAATTAAACTACGATACTTCTTAACTAAATCATCATAATCTTCACTTATAGTTCCTAAATCACTTAAATCAGAATCCTTAAGTCCATATAAAACCTTTATATCATCAAGTTGAATATTAATATCATGTAATGTTTTCTTAACCGCACTAAGTCTTTCATCAAAAGTATTAGAATTTATATCAAAATCTCTCTTATATACTTTTTCTTTCTCAATATCTTTAAAAATACTATCTAAAAATTCTAAAATTGTTTTTAATTCAAGTAAACTATTCTCGGTATTTAAAACCTTAAGTCTATCTAAAACATCACTTTCATACTTTTCTATTTCTTTAAAGTTATAATCTAAATTCATGAAATTTAAAGTAAATCCTTCTTCAAGCATACTTTCTCTTAAAACACCTAATTCTTTAACTCTGGATGGTATTAAATCTTGAACTAATACCAAAATATCAGGAATCTCTGTAATAATTGTTGATATATGTTCAATCATAACTTCTAAAGATTTAACAACTAATACTACTTCATTATAAAGTTTTTCATTAATAACAACTTCAAAATCCTGAAATCTTTTTTCAATATTTTCAAATTGCATTTCAATTGTATCAGTTAAAGTTCCATATAACTCTTTATTATTTTCATATTCTCTTGATGCTGTTCTATATCTCGTTTTAAGTCTAATTACAATACCTCGGTACTTATCTTCATAAGATGTTAATTCCTTTAATTCACTTATCATATGATTTATTAAATAACGATTTTTATATAATAACAATTCACATTTCGTATATTTTTCATTAAACTCTTTTCGATGTTTACTATTAGCAATAAAATCAAGTTCAACAATCATATCTTCAATATCAGCAAATGTTGTTACTTTAAGTTCATCATATATTTTTTTATAATTATTAACTTTCTCTTCTAATTGCTCTCCCTTAGATAAATTATGTATTTTATCAATTTCTCTTTGTAAAGGAATTGATAATACTTCATTTCTTAAAATATCTAAATTATTAACTTTATTTAAAAAAGTTTTTTTAGTTTGTTTCTTAATAATTATAGTAGCAATTATAATAACTAAAACTATAACACCAACAGAAATTCCGATTATTAATTTTATATCCATAATCATAACTCCAATCCTATAACATAATAATACCATAAATCTTAATTTTTTTGTAGTATTTTGTTTAATTTAATTAAAAAAAATCCTAAATATTAGGAATTTTTAATTAAAACTTTAGGTCCACATGTATTTTCTAACCCATAAAAATTATAATTTGGAAACTCATGTTTTAATCTATAATTCATTCTTGATAATAGTAAATTATCTTTAGATGTTATTACATAAAGACTTGTATTTCCAATTAAACTAGAGACAATCTCTTTATATTCTTTTAAATATTCTTTGATATCATTATAGTTATCACTTACTAATTTCTCATAATCAGAATAAGGAAAATTTTCTTTATAATCTTTTGATACTACTCCATATCTTTTTATTTCATTTTGATTAGGTAATAATATATTTTCTTTTTTATCAACAATTAGATAATTTTGATATAAGTTTTTAGGTAAAGTTAACATTTCTCCCTTTTCTTCATCTATTTTTTTAAATCCTCCATCTATAAAGTAAGGAGCAAATTTATCAATTTTATAACTTAATTTTTTTAATTCATCACGATTTATATTAGCATGATAATATTCATTTAATCCAATTAAAACACCAGCAGTTATATTACTAATACATGAAAATCTTTTACACATTCTTTTTATATCAATACTTATATTATCTATTTCTAAATTAGTATATTCTTGAAAGATATTTATAATCTTAAGTATTGTTTCTTTTTCAAGAATTTCTATATCTCCTTTTATTTCTATACCTAAACCTTTTGCAATTTCAACTGAATCCATTACATTACTATTTTGTAAAGCTACAGTTTGTTTAATTAATTTAACTTTAACAATTGGTTCTAATGCTTCAACATTTAAAAACAAAGTCAAAGCCATTGGACATTTAACTAAAACTACTCTTTTCATCTTAATCCCTCGAGTGAAAATTATAGCACTTTCTAAAGAAAAATGCAAATTATGGATTTAAATACTCATTTATTCCATATTTTTCTTCTTTTGTATCAAAGAAAAAGTCATTGTGCATTGGATTTAATGTAAAATAGAACAAGATTACCCAAAGAAAAGGAATTATAATAATTGCTATAAAGTTTATAATATCTAATTCATCTTTTTTCATAATTAAATAGAATATATATTGACTTATAATTAAAGTTATTAAAAATATTCCCATTGTCATTATAAGATTTTCTCCAAATCTATTATATAAAGGAATAAAGATTAGAAAAAATAAACCTATATTTAATAAAGTACTTATTAATAAACCAAGAAAGTAATTATTAACTTTAATTTTTTTAATAAATAAAACAAAATATATTATAAAACCAATTAATATTTGAGTTACATAAATTAGTTTTAAATGTTCATATAAGCTTTCATTAACAGGGAATAAAGATGCAGTTAGGAAATTTGGCATTAAGGTATAACCAAAATGGAATAAAAACATACCAAAAAAAATAGCAATCGTGTTAATGATAGCAATTATTTTTAATTTTTTCATATCATCACCATTACTATTTTATATTTTTTTAAATTATTTATTCATAAAGTATAAGTTATTTATAATAAACAATAGAGCAATATTTACAACTTGAACCATTGTTTAATAATTAACTTCTGCATCAGATTTTTTTTTAGAAAATTATTGCTATCCTTTAAAAGTAACTTTTGGACTTCCTCCTTTATTTTGAGTCATACCTTTACTTGCAAGAGTGGTATTTTCATATTCTTCAGAATAATTTACATCACTATAAACATTTATAGAATAATCAGTATTATAAGGATTATATGTTAATGCTTTAGCACTACATAAATCTCTTTGTTGCCCACCATTTCCAGTTCCAAGTTGCTTTAAGCCTCCAGTTCCACTTGTTGGGTCAAGAATAACAAAATCCGTATCACGTAAATTACTTAAATCCGCACCTTTTCTTATTCCAACCACACTCACAAAGTGTCTATTACGTACAGGATAAGTTTCCGTAGTTTTTTCACCATTTACTATTACCTCAAAAGTTCTATTTCCACTACAGTTCTTTGAAGTTCCATTTACCTCCAATGTTACTGGTCTTCCAGCCAAAATTTCTCGTACCATAATTTGCTTTATTTCACTTTTGTCCTTACTTGAATAAAAATAAGGATTTCCATCATTGCCATTTTGTGTATAATCGTATCCATTGTGAGAAAGAATTTGTTCACAAAAAGCATTAGCATAATATAAGCAAAAATTGTCAGGTTGCTTTGAAGAACTTTTAATATCAGAAACTAAATAAAACTCATCATTCCATTTACTAAAACTATACAATTTTGAATTATTTGCTTCAACATAAGCAGCCACCGTACCAGCTAAAGCTGTTGCTGCTTCTGCTGCTGCAGATGCAACTTGAGCCATTTCTGGTATTTCAAAACTTAATAATTGACCAACAGCTGCTCCAACTGCACTTGCTGTCATTGATAATGGATTTGATTCAGTATTTAATAATTGAGTCTTACAATCTTCTATTTCTACAATTAAATCTATACATTTTCCTGCTGCTTCACTTACTTTTGTTTTCCACGCTTCTACTGCTGCTTCATATTTTTCTCTATAAAATACTGATGTGCTCTTACTTACTCCATTTTCAATAGTCGTTTCTACTCCATTAAATTTTGCATCAGAACTTTTTGGCTTTCCATTTCCATAGGCTGTTTGATATGCTTCATTTGCTGTTTTTAATTCTTTTAAAGCTGTATCCATTTTTTGATATGCTTGTTCTGCAGGGGCAAAATAAGCTGATATACTATTTATTACTTCATTGAATGCTTCTGTACATTGTGATACATAATTATCAAACTCTGTTTTTACAGAATCTTCCCAGGCTAAACCTGAAACAGTACTTGAGAATGAATCTCTAAGTCTTGCTACTTCTGCTGATAAACTAGACGAACTATTACTTGCGATACAAGCTACTGCCGCTTCTGCTTCTTCAGCTTCATCTTGATAATCTTTAAAAAAATCAACTTTTGTACTTAAATAATCCATATTTACCTCCTTATATTATCAACCATATTTAAATTTTTTTAACTATTTATTTATATATTAATCTGCAAATTTAAGAGAGTTGTCTCCTTTATTAGACTGATAAGCACCATATTTCTTATTAGGAGCTTTTTTAGTATTTGGATACATTGTATCATAATCAATATCACTATATACTACAATAGCATAATCTGTACCAAAATCATTTGTTGATGACATGACTCTGGCACTTTTTAAATATCTTTTTTGTCCACCATTTCCAGTATTAAGTTGCTTATATCCAACTGTTTTAGTACTAGTAGGGTCAAGTATAAGTATATCTTCTGGTTTTATATTATTAAAATCTGTATCATCTGCAAAACCAGCTAAAGCAACAAAATGACGATAATTACCTGATCCATTAACTTCCAAAACGGCTGACCTTCCATTTTTATATTCATTAGCTAAGATTTGATAAAGTTCATTTGGGTCTGTACTTGAATAAACACATCCATTCTTCTTTCCATCATGAAGTGGTATAGTATAACCATTATGTTCTGTAATCGCAATTGCATATGCTCTAGCATAAGATAAACATTCATCAGGGTCTTGAGTTCTGGACCTCGTTATATTAGCAAGAACGCCAAAATCTTTACCCCATAAATTAATTTTAAATGGAGTAAATGTTCCAGCTAAAGCTGTTGCTGCTTCTACTGCTGCAGATGCAACTTGAGCCATTTCTGGTATTTCAAAACTTAATAATTGACCAACAGCTGCTCCAACTGCACTTGCTGTCATTGATAATGGATTTGATTCAGTATTTAATAATTGAGTCTTACAATCTTCTATTTCTACAATTAAATCTATACATTTTCCTGCTGCTTCACTTACTTTTGTTTTCCACGCTTCTACTGCTGCTTCATATTTTTCTCTATAAAATACTGATGTGCTCTTACTTACTCCATTTTCAATAGTCGTTTCTACTCCATTAAATTTTGCATCAGAACTTTTTGGCTTTCCATTTCCATAGGCTGTTTGATATGCTTCATTTGCTGTTTTTAATTCTTTTAAAGCTGTATCCATTTTTTGATATGCTTGTTCTGCAGGGGCAAAATAAGCTGATATACTATTTATTACTTCATTGAATGCTTCTGTACATTGTGATACATAATTATCAAACTCTGTTTTTACAGAATCTTCCCAGGCTAAACCTGAAACAGTACTTGAGAATGAATCTCTAAGTCTTGCTACTTCTGCTGATAAACTAGACGAACTATTACTTGCGATACAAGCTACTGCCGCTTCTGCTTCTTCAGCTTCATCTTGATAATCTTTAAAAAAATCAACTTTTGTACTTAAATAGTCCATATTTACCTCCTTAACAATTAGAATAAGCCTTATTAAAAAAAGAAACTTATGATTTTAATATTGAGAAGCTAAATCAAAATAACTTCCTAAATTTCTTATTTCTACAACATCTTGATTCCATTCCGGATGAAGTGAAGTTACACTATATTTACCATTCAATTCACGTTTTCCAACCGGTGCAGTTTCCCAATTACTTTTATACCATTTATCACAATCAACAACAAATTCAACAACACACTTACCATTTTGATGTCCCCATTCATTGCAGCCCTTATCATTCTGATTTTTTATATCACCTATAATAGCTTTTATTACTGTACCATCTTTTTGTTCTATATCAATATAATCCCCAACATTACCAAATGTTCTAGTTGTGGCAACAACATACCTATCATCAATTTTAGCAAAACCTTCTGAATCGTAGCAACCAGAATAATGTTTCGAATATTCAGGATATTCTGTGCTTCTTAACGAATATTGTTTTGAAGTTTTATCGGTAACAAGTTGCCATCCCATTACAGTGTGCACTGAAGTTGTACCAAGTTGCGGTAAAACAGTTCTCAAGTCAATTATTTTTGCACATTTATTAGGGTCTGAACTTACAGAACTTAAATACTGTTCTAAAGAAGAATTAGAAGTATTACTAGCAGTATTAGTTGATGTAGAACTTGCACCAGCTTCAACGGTTGAAAGTTGTGGCATTTCAAATGTAGGTACACTTATTCCACCTGCTCCACCAGCAACTACACTAGCAGCAACAGTTTCCCCATTTATTGCCATTAATTCATTGCTTGTCTTTTTTATTTGACTTATTATTCCTTTACATTCTACCTCTAAATTTTTTACCTTATTTTGCCAAGTCGTATAAGCGGGATTTGGAACATATCTCACAGTTCCATCTAAATTATTTTCATTTGATGCAATTGTTTCAGATGGTTTACTTTTATATTCTGATTGATAGGAATCATTTTTGCTTTTTAATTGTTCTAATAACTCTTTTAATGTTTTATATAAACTTTCTGCTTTTGAAAATGATGAATTGATACTTGATGTTATTTCTTTCAATACATTAACTATTGAAGTTACATATTCTGAAAAGTTAGTTTCAACAACATCTTCCCATAAACTTTGACATTCAGCACTTACACTTTGCATTGATGAAGAAATACTGTCAATTTCACTTGCTAAACTACTACATGGATTGGCAGCTATACAATTACATGCTTCTTCAACTTCTTTTGCCATATTTGCATAACTAACACCCTCATAATTATTATAAAAATCTTTCATATTCACACCTTCTATACATAATTGTTTAATAATTTAAATCTAGCTTCTTTTAATTTAGATATTTTTTAGCATTACTTAAACGAGTATTTAAGTTTTTGCTTGCAGGATTTTCAAAATCATACAAAACTATTCTAGTGCACTCTCTAAGGTCATTACTATTACATAAAGTTTTCCAAACTTTACTATAATTAGTTTTAAGTTCTTTTACTAAATATTCTAATTGTGATTGGATATCAGAAATAGATGTACCTTTTTGTTTACAATAATCGTATAATCCTTCTTTTCTAGAAGAATAAGTCCATTGTGCAAGACCATAACCTATTTTATCATTGATAAAACTTTTTCTTGAATAACTTCCATTATCAATAGATGCGGTATATGAACTATCATTAAATCTTCCTTCGTAGCTATCTTGCATGTTATTGGTATACATACTTGATTCTGCATAAAGATTTCCCATTAAACCGGCAACACCTGCTTCTGTTAATCCTTGAGATTTTAAATATTTTTTAATAGCAGAACAATTTTCTTCATATGAACCATTTGAAGTAACTACAGTTGAACTAGTCTGTACCTCAACATTTTCATTAGCTTCATTACTTACATTATTTTCTGGTACAACCGTCTCTATCTCTGGCATTTCAAATGTAGGTACACTTATTCCACCTGCTCCACCAGCAACTACACTAGCAGCAACAGTTTCCCCATTTATTGCCATTAATTCATTGCTTGTCTTTTTTATTTGACTTATTATTCCTTTACATTCTACCTCTAAATTTTTTACCTTATTTTGCCAAGTCGTATAAGCGGGATTTGGAACATATCTCACAGTTCCATCTAAATTATTTTCATTTGATGCAATTGTTTCAGATGGTTTACTTTTATATTCTGATTGATAGGAATCATTTTTGCTTTTTAATTGTTCTAATAACTCTTTTAATGTTTTATATAAACTTTCTGCTTTTGAAAATGATGAATTGATACTTGATGTTATTTCTTTCAATACATTAACTATTGAAGTTACATATTCTGAAAAGTTAGTTTCAACAACATCTTCCCATAAACTTTGACATTCAGCACTTACACTTTGCATAGACGTTGAAATACTGTCAACTTCACTTGCTAAACTACTACATGGATTGGCAGCTATACAATTACATGCTTCATCAACTTCTTTAGCCATATTTGCATAACTAACACCCTCATAATTATTATAAAAGTCTTTCATAAATCCTCTATTATAAATTACTATAATGAACTATTTTCTTTAATAGAATTTTCAATTTCTTTAGAATCTCTAACATTTGATAATTGCGATTGTTGTTGGTCTAATTGTTTTTGTAAACCAACTGCTTTAATTGCAAAATCTAAACGATTTTTTAAATATCCTGGATAACTATTAACAAATGAATTTAAATAAGGAACAAATTCTTGGTCTATTTTATCCTTTTCACGTGCTTTCCATACACTAGAATCAAGTTTTCCCATTACTGACCTAGCTCTAGAAAGAGTATCACTTATTGCACTTATATCGCTTTCAATTGCTGAAAAAGTTCCCATTAAAGCCGATTCATTAACATATAAATCTCTATTAGCCATTTTTATCACCTTCCAATACGATTAGAATTTATTTTTGAAGTAGCACTTTGAACATTTTGAGCATCATAATTTGCTACTGATTTCATATAATCAGAATTATATTTTATATTTGATATTAAAGGATTTATTTTTTCTATAGCTCCTTTAAAAGATGCTACAATTGAACTTGCATCTGGTCCAACATAATTACTTAAAATGCTATCAACATCATTTAATATTTTTTGTTTTTGAGACTCTAATTGACTTGCTATAGAACTAAGTTGACTACTTGCATTTCTTATAGCAACTGAATCTCTTCTTTCCATTCCCATATTTAACCTCCTATTTTAAATACTCTGTAGCAACGTATCTTTCTTCCCCATTTAATCTTATTTTTGTCCAACCTGGTACCTCACTTGGTCCAATTACTTCAACAGATGCTTGATTTTTTAAGAAATCAACAATCTCACCATTAGGTGAAAGTCTTACATTTAAATTTCCACTTGGGTCTTGGGTCGTAACCCTAGAAATTGAAGAAGGATTGCTAGGAAAACTTATATATTCTCTTGCAACATAGGCAATATCTCCATTTTCAAGTTTAATTTGAACAAATTCACTTTTACCATCATCATTAATAACATTAATAACTGTACCTCTATCTAATGTACCTATTATATTGCTATCACTCATTTCAGGTGTTTTTCGAACATTTAAATTACTATTAGAATATTTAATACTAACTAAACCTGTCTTACTTTCTTGCTCAGAAGTAGGAGTTTTAGTAGGTGTTGAAGTAGAACCACTTGAGCCACCTGAACTTGAACCTCCCGAACCACCAGTATAACCACTTGAACCTGAACTTGAACCTCCTGAACCACCGGTATAACCACCTGAACTTGAGCTTGAGGCACTTGAACCTGATGATGAAGAAGAATATGATGAAGATGATGAACCTCCACTACTATATGATGTACTACCACTATCATCATAACTTTGAGTTGATTGTGTAGAATCATCAGATGTTGAAGTTTCAGTAGACATTGTAGTTTGTTGAGTAGTTGTATTGCTAGATTGATTAGATGTATTAGTAGAACTATCAACAATTTCTGGTGTTTCTGATAGATTAACATAATTACTATCTACATAACCTTTTTGTCCATCTTCAGTTTCAATGTAATACCATTTATTACCATCACTAGTTTCCTCTCCTAAAACTTTACTTATAGTACTTCCAGCAGCTACACTTCCAATAATACCAGCAGTAGCACTCGCAGCACTTCTAACATTTAAAGTAGTATTTACTCCAGTTAAACTTGCACTAACTGGACTACCATATTGAACGCTTAAAAATCCAGTATTTCCTTCTGGAGCGCCAGGTAAAGGTACACCTGTAAAATTAGAAACATATTCACTTACAAACTGAACCGCAGACTTCCAACTATTACTTAAAGAGTCTAAAGCCGTAAATATGCTTTGAACATAACCAGATATCATTTTTTCTGGTGCATAAGTCCCTGCATTAGTTGATATTTGAAAATTTAACCCTCCTAAAGCTGCTAACACAGCTTGTCCATCAATCGCTGTTCCTTCAGCAACAGCAGCCATAAACATTCCTCCTTTATTACTTTTTATTTAAAAAGCATTTAATTATTTTTATAACAACAATAAAAATAATTAAATATTTTTTAAATACTACTAAAGAGGATTGCAAAAACAACTTGTAATCCCCTTTGATAGTTTTCTCTTAATTTGCTTGTATATTACTAGCAGCCTCAGCGCTAGCTTTATCTTGAGCTTCATATGAATCAACAGATGAAATTATAAAATTTGCAACCGTTACAATTTTTTGACAAATATCTTCAAATTGTGGTTTTAATCTTGAATTATAATTATCCATAAATGCTGATGCAGCTTGTCCTTGATAACTATTAACCAAAGATTGAACTTTTTGAGTAGCATTTTCTAAATTAGTTCTCATCTTTCCAGATTCAGTTATCATTGCATTAGCAATTTGTCTTAACTCTGACCCATGTAATTCCAAACCATCCATATTATATTTCCTCCTATTCTCCTAATTTACTTTTTGCTTGCCCAGCAATATCATTTTGTAATCTCATTCTATCACTAGCATCTTTTCTTAAAAAAGTTGCATGTTCTTCAATGGATTGACCAATACTAACTAATTTAGGCTTGCTTGCAATAACTTGATTAGTGAATGCGTTGTTATCTACACCTTTCCACATTCCTCTCGCTTCTTCTAACTTGTCATAAATAACTTTCAAGTTTCCCATATAGGCCTCAACATCGCTTGACATACCATTGGCTTTAGAAATAACTTCTTCATAACTCATTCCAATTACACCCATATCTTACACCTCCATGATACTATTATAACCATTACCAACCCCAATAGTCAATAAAATTCACAAAAATTTACATATTTTTTTTAAATTTTAGTTACTATTCACAGCCTAGGGCACGATAAAAGGGAGCGATGAATTCTATTCTTCACTCTTTTTTAGTATATCCGAAA
>CANRDV010000039.1 GCA_947629475.1 uncultured Bacilli bacterium | reverse complement strand
GCCAACCATTCGGATTACGAATGGTTCTTGTCGCCCTCCTCCAGCGGCTCTCGCTATGTCGCTTACTGGTATTCGGATGGTAACGTTGACTACGGCAATGCGTATAGCGGCTACGGCGTGCGCCCGGTCCTTTATCTCAAATCTGACATAGAAGTCACAGAATTAGGAACAGGAGAAGCAGAAAATCCATACCAATTGTCTTGTAGTAGTTGTACTGTGTCCCCATGAGGGCGAAAATCGAGGTCAATATGCAAACCTCGATTGTAGATGATATTTAATAAATTGAGACTAGAAATTAGTCTCTTTTATAATGATTTATTTTACAATAAAAAGAGTAAAATATAAAAAAATTAAAAAAAGTTTAAGATTTTTCTTGCTAAGAATTAAAAGATGATATATAATTATTTATAGTAGGAGGTGGGACTTGAAAGTTGCTATGTGGGCAGTTATGTTGTTCATCTTAGGAATATTTGGAACTGTCCTAATAAATATATTTGGTAATATTACAACAACTAATCAGCAGGATTTTACTTTAGTTCGAAATACGGTTGAAGCTGCGATGAATGATTCGATTGATAGAGCATCTATGAGAGCTGGCTTTTGGCTTTGTCCTAAATATGGAAAATATGAAAATGAATCTGGTACGTTAGTCTTTGATAGTAAGGATGATTATGGTATTTTCTTAAAAAGATATGGTGTTAATCCTTTAGAAGGAATTGGAAGTGAATATGATGTAAGTCAATGTCGAGATTTATATGGTGAAACTAAGTTAAATGCTGATGTATTTGTTGAAAGTTTTTTAAGAAGATTTGCTGAGAATGTAAATAACAATAAAAGTTACAAAGTAACGGTTCAGGAAGTTATAGAGTATCCACCTAAAGTCAGTGTTAGGATTGATACTTATAATACTTATAATTCGAGTGGCTCAACAACGTATACATTTGATGAAGGAGATTTCAATATTCGAAATCAGGTTGATGCTATCTTTGAAGATAAAAGTAATTTAAAAAATTAATTTAGAAGAAAGAGGGAGAAAAATGAAAAAATTAAAACAAATTTTATCTAACAAAAATACAGTTACATTAATTGCAGCTGTACTAATCGTTGTAGTACTATACTTTTTCTATAATTGGAGAGTAAGTCAAGCAACAAGCCCAATTAGGGTTCCATATGCTGTTCAAGAGATTGCACCTAGAACAGAGATTAAAAAGGAAATGATAGGTTATATAGAAATACCTCAATCAGCAATGAAAGGTGATGTATTAACTAATGAGAATACGCAAATTCTTGGAATGTATACTACTGTTAATGCTAAAATTCCTGCTGGAAGTTTATTCTATAGAAGTCAAGTTGTAAGAAAAGAAGAATTACCTGATTCATTCTTAATAAGTATTGAAGATGGATATGTTCCTTATAACTTTGATGTTAATATTAAATCTACTTATGGTAATTCAATGTATCCAGGAAATTATGTTGATGTATACTTTAAAGGTATAGATGATTCAGGTAAACTTATGATAGGTAAGCTTATTGAAAATGTTAAAATACTTGCTGTAAAAGATTCAGCTGGACGTCATGTTTTTGAATCTACGACTGAGGATAGAACACCTAGTCAAATAATCTTTGCAGTTACTAATGAAATTCACTTATTATTAAGAAAAGCTGAATATATAAGAAATGCTGAGGTTATATTAGTACCAACGAATGCATCACTTCAAGAAAATGGTGAAGAGATTAAGATTAATGTAACTAGTGAAACTATAAAGACTTATATTAATGATAAATCAACAGAAGTTGATAGTAATATTGAAAATGATACTGAAGATACTACTACAGATGATACAGATGATACTACAACAGAATAGGTGATATTATGAATCCAACCATAAATGCTTATGACTTAAATCCAGAAAGTAATCCTAATAAAACCAATACAGAAATTAATGCAAGTTTATTTTCTAATATTGATTTTGGGGCTTTAAAACCTTTCTTGGATGATGATAATATAACCGATATATCTTATAGCAATAATGGTCAAGTTTGGTTGAAGTCACTTGATAAAGGTGTTTATCGAGCAGAAAATACAGGTATTAATAATGAATTAATGGAAAAAATTGCCTTTCAATGTGCTAATATCATGGGTAAAACATTTAATATGGCAAGTCCCTTATTGGATAGTGAATCATCTGAACTTCGTATGAATTTTATTCATGATTCAATTGCAAGAAATGGAATTGCTGCTGTATTTCGTAAAACACCTGCTAAGATAAGGTTAAAAAAAGAAAAAATAATTGAAGAAAAATATATTACTAATGATATTCATGATTTTTTAATAGAATGTGTAAAAGGTCATTGTAACATTATTGTTAGTGGAGAAACTGGTAGTGGTAAAACTGAGCTTGTTAAGTATTTAGCAAGTCATACAAAAGAAAATGAAAAAATAATTACAATTGAGGATACTTTAGAGTTACACTTAGATGCAATATTCCCTGAACGTGATATTGTTTCAATGAAAACTAATAATATTGCATCTTATAGTGATGTATTAGTTGGTTGTATGAGACAAAATCCAAAGTGGATATTGTTATCCGAAGTAAGGTCAGCTGAGGCTGTTACTGCCGTTCGTAACTCAATTTCCTCAGGTCATAATATCTTATCAACAATCCATGCTGATAAAGCATCAAGTATTCCTTATCGTTTATATAGTTTGCTTGAAAGTAATATTGATGTTGAACAATTTATGACAACAATTTATCGATATATTCAACTTGGTGTTCATGTAAGAGCTCGTTATGAAAAAGGAACTGGTAAGTTTTTAAGAGAAGTATGTGAAGTAACAGAGTTCTTTGTAAATGAAGAAAATAAACCAGAATATAATACTATTTATCGAAAAAATATTGATGGAACTGAGGTTATTAATCCACCTAGTTCCCATTTAATAGATTATCTAGAAGCTCAAGGTGTTGATTTAAGTAAAAAAGAAATTCAAAATATGGAAAAAGTAAAAGCTGCTGACCCATTTGGAAATGATACTCAAACAATAACTCAAACTAATCAAACTCCAAATGCTCAAGTAACACAAACACAACCTATTAATAATATAAATGTTGTACCAGTTACACCTGTTCCTAATACCCAAGTTACAGGGCCAACTGTTCCAACAACTCCAAGTGTTCCTAATGTTAATGAAGTAGAAGAATTTTTATAAAGAGGTGATTTAAATGGAATTTTTAATTATATTACTAGTTGTAGTATTTGTTGTTTTATATCGTAAAAGTAATGGTGAATCTTTATATAAATTCGTAACAACAAGTGTTGGTAATGTTTACGATAAGTATGCACCTTATTCTTTTAAAGTAATAAGAGAAAAATGTAAAGAGATGGGACTTGAATATACTAAGAAGCAATATACAATTCAAACTATAACTTTTGCAGTAGTTGCATTTGTTATATCTTATTTATATTTTTATAACATTGTAGTATCTGTTATATATGTTGTTATAGTAGTATCATTTATTCCATATCTTGCATATCTTCGTTGTAAAAGACTTTATAGTGAATTTATTTTTGAACAAATACAAGTATATGTAACTAATACAATTATGGAATTTCAAATAACTCAATCTTTTGTTAAAGCTTTAGAAGGAGTATATGATTCAGGTGTTTTAGAAGACCCTGTTAAAACTGATGTAAAAGTTATGATAGATTTAGCTTATCATAATGGTGACGTTGGAGAATCAATTGATTATATGAATAGTAAGTATGATTTCTATATGACAAGAAATATGCATCAATTATTCCTTCAAGTAACAAGAGAAGGTGCTCATGATACAGTTCAAGTCTTAGATAATATGTTACTTGATGTTGACCAATTAGTTGAAGGAGTTTATCAAGATAGAATGAACCGTCAAGCTTTCCATAAATCATTTATTCAATATGGATTGCTATTATATTTAATGGTTATGCTTGTTCAATGGTTAATTGGTAAAGAAACTTATATTGAAATGGTTAATACTAATCTTATTTTACAAATAGGATTACATATAGTAGTTTTATTTAATAGTTATTTCCTTCTTTCTGGAGAGAAATATTATAATGAGAATGTGGGGGCTGAGTAATGGAATTTGCGATTGTAATAGTAATAGTTATTTTTGCTTTAAGTTATAATGGAGTTTTAAGTACTAAAAAGTTATATGAAGATAATAAACAATTATTTGCTTTATTAAAAGAAAAAGATTATGACTTTTTAGTAAAAGCTAAATATGGAGCAGATGTTGACCCAGATTTAATGTTTGAAAAGAGAATTAAACAATTTATAATGACTATTGTTATAGTGCTTGCAATTTTATTATTTGAATTTTCTTGGATTAATTTAATAATCGGAGCTCTTGTTATAATAGTTATATATAAAAATCAATATTCTAGTATGAAAGGTTATTATAAAAAACATTTAACAGAAATTGACCAAACATTACCTTATTATTTAAAGAGTATTGAAATTCTTGCTCAACATTATACAATTCCGGTTGCTATATCAAAATCAATTGAAACAGCACCTCCGATGTTTAAAGAAGGATTAACAGAGATGATTAGAAAAATAGATAATGGTGATTCAAGTATTAATCCTTATATTGAGTTCTCAGAACAATATCCAGTTCGGGATTCTCTTCGAATGATGCGACTTTTATATCGTTTAAGTATTGGTGCTCAAGAGAATAAGCAAGAACAATTATCTGTTTTTTCGAAAAGTGTTTCCTCATTGCAAAATAAGGCTAGAGAACAAAAATATGCTAAAAGATTAGATAAAATGGAAAAGAAAACCTTGGCCATGCTTATGGTTACAGGTGGTGGAACGATGCTCGTATTATTCATTGCTATGATGATGATGATGATGAATATGTAAAGTAGAAATGTAAATTTTAATAAAAATAATTGATTAAATAACTTATTGGTGCTATACTAATAATGTACAATAGGAAAGGAGAATATGTATGAAAGAAGCGAGTGGAGAATTAAGTATGACTTTAGTTACTATCATTGCTGTTGGAATAATAGTTGGAATTTTTGCTTTATTCTGGCCTCAAATTAGTGCAACAATTAATAAAATATGGGGTAATTTTGAAAATAAGGCTGGTAATCCTAATGGTACTGGTTCTGGACAAGTTGACATGATTATAAAAGATTATATTATTGATTTTAAAAATTAAGAGGAGATGTTAGTATGAGAGAAGCCGTTGGTGGTTCAATGTTATTTTATATTATTTTAATATTTATCTTTATTTATATAGTTTTTATAGGTTTGATAATGAACTACGCGGCTACTTATCGTGCTAGTAATTATGTTATATCAACCTTAGAAGAATATGAAGGAAGTGTTGCAACTGATGCTACTTCTTCTTCAATGTTATGTAATGGATTAAGAAGTAGAAATTATCATAATAAAGTTTATATTAGTTGTAATCAAAATACAAATGGTGATGCAATTTATCAAGTAAGAACATTTGTTTCTTTTGAATTACCTTTAATTGGTGTTGACCTTGATTTAGCAATTAAAAATGAAACAAAAGCTTTATATGGTGAAGCATGTACTATTGATGATGAAATAGAGGCTTGTAGGTGAATTTATGAATATAATAGTTACAAATAGAAATAAAGATTTAATATATGGTGCAAATATTGAAATAATGAAAGAATTAAACGGAGTATTTCAAGTAGCCGAAATTGCTAATAGTTTTAATTCTATTTTTTATAAGAAGTTAATTATTGATGCAACAGCTATTGCTAATTTTCCTAAAGAAGAAGTTTTAAGAGAGTTAGCTAAAACGTTTGATACTGAGAAACTTATTTTATTTTTACCACCTGATGACCCACCTCCAAAAAAGTTTTTATCACTTCTTGTTAATATAAATATATTTAATTTTACTGATAATGTTAAGGGATTACAAAAATTAGTTAATAAGAGTAATACTTATGAAGATGTAAAAGGATATGCTTATGTTCAACCAAATACAAGACAAGTTGATAATAAAATAGATTTTTCTGGGTATGATTCAGGACTTGATAATAAACAAGTTATTTTAGGTCTTAAAAATGTTACTAAAGAAGCAGGTAGTACAGAACTTACATATTTATTAAAAAAAGCTTTAGAGGAAGTTTATAAAAAAAGTGTAATTGCATTAGAAGTTGATAAACATGATTTAGTATTTTTTAATGAACCAAATATGTATTCGGTTCAAAGTAATAAATTAGGGGAATTTTTTGCATCTCAGAGAAAAGTAGATGTTGTTTTAGTTGATTTAAATTATAGTAGTTCAACATCTATGTGTACAGATGTTATTTATATAGTAGAACCATCTTTATATCGAGTTAATCAATTAATGATGGGAAATAGAAATGCTTTTAATAGTTTAAAAGGTAAAAAAGTAATATTAAATAAAAACTTATTATCAGATAATGATGTTAGTGTTTTTGCAAAAGAAGCAGGAGTTAGTATTTATTTTAGTATACCACCTTTAAATGATAGAGTATATAATCCAATTCTTGGAGATTTGCTTTCTAAACTTGGAATTATAGGAGTAGGCGAAGTAGCCCAAGAAAAGCCTAAAAAAGGATTTTTTGGTTTATTTAAATAATTACTTGCTTTTTTTGTTCAAATATGATATAATTAGCAACTAGGTGGTGAGGGGTATGTGTAATTCAGATATGCAAGTAGTATTTGGAATAATTGTTACACTTTTTGATTTAATTAGATTTCTTATTCCAATTATTTTAATTGTATTATGTACTATTGATATATTTAAGATAATTGTATCTAAAAAAGAAGACGAAATTAAAAAATTAAGAAAAGATGTTTTAATGAAAATTGTTTATGCTATTATAATATATTTATTACCATTTTTAATACCTACCATTTTAAAACTTGCTAATAACATAGTTCCATTTGACTATGATGATAGTTGGAAAGAATGTTGGGATTATGTAGAAGAAAGTAAAAAAAATAACTAAAATACTAAAAAGACTTGATTTATTCTGGAAAATTTAGTATTATATAGTTGTAAAATTATGTTTTAGGAGGAATTATGATGAATTTATTTCAAACTTTAGTTGAGATTACTGAATTATGTGAAGATGGAGGGTTAATTAGTACTTTAGTATCAATTGTTAAAACTATATTTACAATTATTCAATTTGGAGTACCTGCTGTATTAATTATATTATGTGCTATTGATATGTTTAAAGCAATGACTAATGGTGATGATAAAGAAGTTAAGAAAGCACAAAAGACTGCTATTAGAAGACTTATTTATGCTTTAGTAATTTTCTTAATTATTCCAATTATTACTTTAGTTCTTAATACTGTTAATAGTATAGTTAATGTTGATGGTGTTGGAGATGCTAAGAGTACATGGAATACTTTCCTTGCTTGTTGGGGATATAAAAGTTCTGGTAAAGATAACAGTAACAGTAGTAGCAAAGGTCAATGTTATGACCCATATGGAAATCCAAGTTCTTTAGGACAAAGTGAATGTGAAAAGCAACTTAGTAATGGATATTACTGGGATGAACAATAAAAATAAATAAGAAAGTTGTAAATTTATTGTAAAGTAAGTTAAAAAGATGTTGCAAGAACATCTTTTTTTTAATATAATATATGAGTTGGGAGGATTATATGAAATATGTTTATTCCTTTGAAGAAGGAAACAAAGACATGCGTAATCTTTTAGGTGGAAAAGGTGCTAACTTAGCTGAAATGTCTAATTTAGGTTTACCTGTACCTGAAGGATTTACAGTTACTACTGAGGCTTGTACTGCTTATTATGAAAATGATAAACAAATAAGTCCAGAGATTGAAAAACAAATTTTCGAATATTTAACTAAACTTGAAGAAAAGAGAGGTAAAAAATTCGGAGATAATGAGGATCCACTTTTAGTATCCGTAAGAAGTGGAGCTAGGGCTTCTATGCCAGGTATGATGGATACAATTTTAAACTTAGGTTTGAATGACCAAGCTGTTGAAGGATTTGCTAAAAAGACTAATAATCCAAGATTTGCTTATGATTCATACCGAAGATTTATTCAAATGTATTCTGATGTTGTTATGGAAGTACCAAAGTCATCATTTGAAAAAATAATTGATGAAGTTAAAAATGCGAAAGGTGTTAAATACGATACTGAGTTAACAGTTGATGATTTAAAAGAACTTGTTAAGAGATTTAAAAAAGTTTATTTGGATGCAATGGGAGAAGAATTTCCACAAGAGCCCCGCGAACAATTAATGGGTGCTGTTAAAGCAGTATTCCGTTCATGGGATAATCCAAGAGCAATCGTTTATCGTCGGATGAATGATATTCCAGGTGATTGGGGAACAGCTGTTAATGTTCAATCAATGGTATTTGGTAATATGGGAGATACATCAGGAACTGGTGTTGCTTTCACAAGAAATCCATCTACGGGAGAAAAAGGTATTTATGGTGAATACTTAATAAATGCACAAGGAGAAGATGTTGTTGCTGGTGTTAGAACACCTCAACCTATTACAAAACTTGCTGAGGATTTACCTGAATGTTATAAAAACTTCATGGAAATTGCTAATAAACTAGAAGAACATTACAAAGATATGCAAGATATGGAGTTTACAATTCAAGAAGGAAAATTATACTTCTTACAAACTAGAAATGGAAAGAGAACTGCTCAAGCAGCTATTAAGATTGCTTGTGATTTAGTTGATGAAGGAAAGATTACAAAAGAAGAAGCATTACTTCGAATTGAGGCTAAAAGCTTAGACCAATTATTACATCCAACTTTTGATAATGAAGCATTAAAGAATGGAGAAGTAGTTGGAACTGGACTTCCTGCATCACCTGGGGCTGCTGCTGGACGTATTTACTTTACAGCCGAAGATGCTAAAGCTGCTGGAATTGGTGGAAGAGGCGAGAGAGTTATTCTTGTAAGACTTGAAACAACTCCAGAAGATATCGAAGGAATGGTTGCAAGCCAAGGTGTTTTAACCGTTCGTGGAGGTATGACTTCTCATGCGGCTGTTGTTGCTCGTGGAATGGGTACTTGCTGTGTTTCAGGATGTGGTGATATTCACATTAATGAAGAAGCAAAAGAATTTACTTTAGGTGGCGTTACTTTCAAGGAAGGAGATTATATTTCTCTTGATGGTACAACTGGTAAGATTTATAAAGGTGATATTAAGACTGTTGAAGCATCTGTAACAGGTAACTTTGGTCGTATCATGGAATGGGCAGATGAGGCTAGACGTCTACAAGTTAGAACTAATGCTGATAATCCAAGAGATACTAAGAAAGCTGTTGAACTTGGAGCAGAGGGAATTGGACTTTGTCGTACTGAACATATGTTCTTTGAAGAAGATAGAATTCCAAAAATTAGAAAGATGATTTTATCTGAAACACCAGAAGCAAGAGAAGAAGCTTTAAATGAGTTAATTCCATTCCAAAAAGGTGACTTTAAAGAAATGTATAAGGCTTTAAATGGACTTCCAATGACAGTTCGTTATTTAGACCCACCTTTACATGAATTTTTACCTACAGCAGATGAGGATATTAAGGCTTTAGCCAAAGATATGGGTGTTACAGTCTCACATTTAAAAGAAAAATGTGCTGAACTTCATGAATTTAACCCAATGATGGGACATCGTGGATGTCGTTTAGCTGTAACTTATCCGGAAATTGCAAGAATGCAAACTCGTGCTTTAATGGAAGCTGCTATTGAAGTATCAGAAGAAGAAGGATTTGCTATTACTCCTGAAATCATGATTCCACTTGTTGGAGAAGTTAAAGAGTTAAAATTTGTTAAAGATGTTGTCGTTGAAACAGCTGAATTAGTTAAGAAAGAAAAGAATTCCAACATGGAATACCATATTGGTACGATGATTGAAATTCCAAGAGCTGCTTTAACTGCTGATAAGATTGCAGAAGAAGCTGAATTCTTCTCATTTGGAACAAATGATTTAACTCAAATGACATTTGGTTTCTCAAGAGATGATGCTGGTAAATTCTTAGATAGTTATTATCAAAATAAGATTTATGAATTTGACCCATTTGCTAAACTTGACCAAGAAGGAGTAGGACAACTTGTTAAAATGGCATCTGAAAAAGGACGTCAAACAAGACCTAACATTAAACTTGGTATCTGTGGCGAACATGGAGGAGAACCAACAACTGTTGAATTCTGTCATAATATTGGTCTAACTTATGTATCATGCTCACCTTACCGTGTTCCTATAGCAAGACTAGCTGCTGCGCAAGCTGCTTTAAAAGAAAAAATGAATTAAAAATATTAAAGACTAAGATGACTTAATGTTATAAATCTTAGTCTTTTTTTAAGTTTATTAAAAAAAAAAGTATTGAGACAACGTACAATGTTTGATACATTTTATATCGAGCGGTATCTAGGAAACTTTTGAAGCCCTAGGTCATTTTTTTTAATAAAGTAGTCTATAAAAAACGTTCAAGGAGCAAAAAAAGTCTTGAAAATTATTGACTCAATTACTATTATATGATACAATTTATATTGATTAGTACTTAAGAAACTTACGAAGCCTTAAGTCAATTTTTTTATATATTTAAAAAAACTTGAATTAAATTCAGGTTTTCTAAATTATATGTGATAAATATAATATAATAATCATGATTAAAGCTACAATAATTATTAAACTTATTATTATAATATGTTTTTTCTTTTCAGAATAAATAGTAGCAATAAACTCTCTTATAAAAGCATTTATCCAAAAATAAGTTTTAGTTTTAGCACCAACACATTCAATGGGAATATGTTGGTTAGTAGCAATTGTACCAACTCTAAAGATATGATAATTAGTTGTTGATAAAGCAATATTAGGATTATCTTTTTTCTTTTTAATTATATTATAAGAAAACTTAATATTTTCATAAGTATTTTTAGATTTATCTTCGATTAGAATATTCTTTTCTTTAATTCCTTTTTCTAATAAATAATTTTTCATAGCTTGGGCTTCTGAGATTACTTCATCGCATCCCTTACCACCAGATGGGATAAAGATTAAATCCTTTCCTGTTTCTTTCTTTTGAAGGTCTCTAAATTCAATTGCTTTATCAACTCTTCCTTTTAATAAATTAGTTAAGTTTCCATCTTTCTTAATCATGCATCCAAGTATTAAAATAAAATCTTTATTTAATTTAGGTTTTTTCTTAACTGCTTTAATTTGTAAGATAATAGTACTAAGTAAAATACATTCAATATAGGATATCATTACATAAACTGAAAAATTTACAAATTCTTCTATATATAAAGCTATTCCTTGTTCATTATGAACATCTACCCAAAGAGCTGATTGTAAGATATTATTTAGAATAAGAGGGAAGAAAGTTATAAGATAAAAAGCAATATTTAAGAGTAAACCTAAAAGATTTTTAGGTTTAAGTCCTTCTTTCTTTATTAAAACTATATTACTTATTGTAATTAAGATAGAAGTTATAAAAGCAATTGGAAGTAAAGTAGCTCCAAAATTATAACTTAATTCAATCGTTGATTTAATTGTATGAATAAGTCCTTCATAATTTAGGAGTGTTAGAATTTGATTTATTAAACAAAGACTAAAAAGATAATGATACCTAAATAAGCAATATTTTTATATTGATAAATAGTTTCTTTCATATTCTTTCTATAAGTTTTTATGATTAAATATAATATATAGATAAGAATAATTATAATTGAGATAGGTATACTTATATTACCATTACAATTACCAAAATAACTATTGGTAGTTATAACTCCTAAATTATGAACATAGATAGGAATTATATCATAGAAATTTTCATCTTCATTTTTAATAGTTAGATAAGTTTTACCTGGTTTAATCGATTTAATTTCTAATGAAAGAGTTCCATCTTGAAGTTTTTTATTAGAGAGTTTAATAATATCATCTTTTTTAGAAGTTTCAATAATTAAATCATTTAGATTATAAGAACTATCTAGATTAGCAAATTCAATAGTATAAGTTTTACCATTTATAATTATAATAGTAGTAGAAATTATTAATAATAAAATAGATAATATTAAAACTTTTACTTTATTATTTATTTTTTTGAACATAAAATCACCTATACACATTATAACATTTTTGAAGTTAAAAATAAAGTACAAAAACTATTTGCTATTTCTATTAAAATATAGTATACTTATATTGTACATTTTAAGTATGAAAATGTTTTTCGCTTCTGGATGGTGCGAGTAATAAATGAGCCTGGGTGAAAATGTTTATGATTTTAATAAAAAAACTTATAGAATATTTTGCTACAAAATAAATCAAGAATATTGACTTAATTTATATTAGTATGATATACTTTATATCGATTAGTGCCTAGGAAACTTTTGAAGCCCTAGGTCATTTAATTGTAAACTTCACAAAAATTTCATAATTCCTTAATAATTATTTAACAATTAAGGACTATACTTATTATGTTTGAAAGGAATGATAATATGGTAAAAAGAAAATATGAAGAATTAGATTCTTGCGAAGAAGCAGAGGTAGAGAGGGTTATAGAAACTAAGAAAAAAAATAAAACTTGGCTTATTGTAACTTTAAGTGTTGTCTTTGTTGTTAGTATAATAGGTTTAAATGTCTTATTCTTTTGGGATGATATATCATCTTTTGTTGGAGATAAAATTGATAACCTTAATAAAGATAAGATAGAACTTACATATACTAAGACAAATGATAATAAGATTAATGGTGTTTATGTAACAGATGTTTCAGAGGTTGTTGAAAATGCCATGCCATCAATTGTTGCTATTACTAGTAAGACTTTAATCTCATCTGGATATTTTGGATTTAATTATTTTAATAATGAAAGATATCAAGAAGGAGCTGGTTCCGGAATAATTATTAGTGAGTCTGATAATGATATTATGATTTTAACAAATAATCATGTTGTTGAAGGAGCAAGTGAGTTATCAGTTCAATTCATTAATGAAAAGAGTTTTGATGCGAGAATAGTTGGAACTTCTGAAAGAAAAGATGTTGCAGTTATTGCTGTTTCTAAGAAGTCACTTGATGCTGATACCTTAAAAAATATTAAAATAGCAACAATGGGAGATTCGACTGAACTTAAAGTTGGAAATGGAATAATAGCAATTGGAAATGCTCTTGGATATGGACAATCTGTGACAACTGGTGTTGTTAGTGCCATTGATAGAGAAGTAACAATTGATGATTATACCAATAAAATGATTCAAATCGATGCTGCGATTAATGGTGGTAATAGTGGAGGAGCCCTTCTTAATAGTAATGGAGAAGTAGTTGGAATTAATTCTGCTAAATACTCATCAAGTGGTACAAGTACTAATGCTAGTATTGAAGGTATGGGATTTGCTATTCCAATATCTGATGTAAGTAAACTTATTACCTCTTTAATGAATGGAGAAGAAGATACTAGTCCAACAATTGGAATTGAAGGGTATATTATAACCGAAGATGAAAGTAAAGGAAGAAATATGCCAAGAGGTTTCTATATTTCAAAAATAACTCCAGGAAGTGGTGCTGATAAAGCAAATCTTGAAATAGGTAATATAATTACTAAAATAAATGGTGATGAAGTCGAAGAATTTAGTGATATTCAAAGTGTTCTAGCTGACCTTAATAAAGGTGATAAAGTAACCCTTACAATTAGTTATGTTCTAGGACGTGAATACAAAGAAAAAGATGTTAAAGTAACCTTATCATGAAAAAAAGATTGGGAATAATCTCAATCTTTTATTTTAGTTATAAACTCTTTAATTACCTTTTTAAAATTTTCTTCAACTCTTGAAGCTGTTTCTTTGACATCTTCATGCGATAATGTTTCATTGAAAATTCCAGCTGCCATATTGGTAATACAAGTAATACCAACACATTTTAATCCTGAATGTCTTGCAACAACAGCTTCCGGAACTGTACTCATACCAACCGCGTCAGCCCCCATTACTCTTAAAGCTCTAATTTCGGCAGGTGTTTCATAAGTAGGACCTTTCATATAAGCATAAACACCTATATTACATTTACCAGTTACTTCTTTAACAATTGGTTTTAAGATTTCAATATATTCTTTAGTATAAACATTACTCATATCAATAAATCTTTCCCCAAATTCATCTAAATTAGGTCCTCTTAAAACACTTTCAGCAAAGAAACTTAATTGGTCTTCAATAATCATTAAATCACCTTTTTCATAAGTTAAATTAATACCTCCGGCTGCATTAGTTAAGATTAAAGTCTCAACTCCAAGTAACTTAAAAATTCTAATTGGATAAGTTGTTTCTTTTAAATCATAACCTTCATAATAATGAAATCTTCCATTCATTGCAATAATAGGAACTCCATTTAAAGTACCAAATATTAATTCTCCTTTATGACCTTGTACTGTTGAAATAGGAAAATTGGGAATATCCTTATAAGGAATAACGATTTTATCCTCTATATCATCAGCTAAACTTCCAAGACCTGAACCTAAGATAATTGCAATTTTAGGTATTTCTTTAACTTTTTCTTTAAGGTAATTAACAGTTTCATTAAATTTATCCATATTCATCTCCTTTATTAAATATTATCATAAAATTAAAATAAAAACTAGTAAAATCTAAAAAAAACTCGATTTATTCTTTTAAATATAGTATACTTAATTAGTGATTTATATGAGAAAGATAATTAAAGATAATAATTTTATTAAAATATTAAATAAAACTAATCATACTTTACCTTTTATAATTAGTATTCCTCATAGTGGAACTTTCTTAACTAAAGAATTAGTTTCTAATTTAAAGGATGAAGTTATCCTTCCAAATACTGATTGGTATTTAGAAAAATTATATGGATTTTTAGAAGAATTAGGTTTTACTGTGATAATTAATAATCTGAGTAGATATGTTATAGACCCTAACCGAAGTTTATTGGATAATAATCCTTCTTTTTGGCATACCGCAATTTATACTAAAACAACTTATGGTAAAGATATGTATAAGAATAAATTAAATGAAAATATAAAACAAGAAAGAGTTAAATATTATAATAACTATCATTCTAATTTAGAATTATTAATTAATGATAAGTTAAAATATTTTAAGAAAGTTTATTTAATAGATTTACATAGTTTTGCAACCCCTCTTCCTTATGACATTATTTTAGGTAATAACTATGATACTACTTCAAGTATTGATTTTAAAAATAAATTAGTAAGTTTATTTAAGAAAGAAAATTTTCAAGTTGGTTGTAATGAAAAATTTATTGGAGGCTATATTGTTAAACATTATAAGGATAAGTGTGAAGCTATTCAAATTGAGATTAATTATCGCAAATATATTGAAGATAGAAGTTTCTATGAAGAAGAAAATCCTAAGATTAATGAAGAATTATTTAAGGATACGAGTAATAAATTAAGAAGAGTCTTTGAAAGTTTAAAAAAGTACGTAAAATTGTGTCAATTAAAAAAACGCTGAATTTCCAAAATTCCAATTCTATCTTCCTGAATATAGTCATTTTCCCCTAGGAAAATTTTAAAAATTGACCTTAATTTTAAAGAAATTTTGTGACTTAGTTAATATATTTAAATTTGACAAAATTTTTTAAATCCTTTATAGTGATTACTTGGAAGGAGGAATTTATAATGAAATGAAAATTCAGGAAGTAAGAGTTGAT
>CANRDV010000038.1 GCA_947629475.1 uncultured Bacilli bacterium | reverse complement strand
CGTTTTAATTCTTCCATATTTTTATATTTCGGAAAAATATCACTATAAAGATATGTATCTCTAAAAATTGGGTTACTCACTGTAGGAAAAATAATCGTTTTATATTTTAGTCCAATTATTTCGGTTATTGTTAAAAGTTCTTTACCCATAAGAGAGGTTGTTTGATTGGCTCCTATTTTCATTGGATCAGTTGATCTACTCATGGAATTTGTTTCAATAGTTGATTTACCAAGTTTTTCCGATATAACTTTTGCAGTTTCTACTGTATTTGTTTTTAAATAAACTAATGCACAATTATCTTGAATTATATTTGAGATTTCTTTACCATAAACCTCATTTAACTGGCTAAAAGATTGAATAAAAAATTGAAATCTCATACCTCTACTTCGTGCAACAGAGACTAAAGTTTCTATTGAAGCAAGTGGTGGACAATTGGCAAATTCGTCTAAAATCCACTCCACTTTAACGGGCAAAGTACCATTATTTTCAGGCAAATTTGCAAATTTTGTTAAATCTTTAGTTAACATACCTATAATTATTGTTACAAGTTGAAAATAAGACCTATCCTCATCTGGTACTATTATAAATAACGCTGTTGGCTTACTACCTAAATCTTTAAAGTTAAATTCATTACTGCTAGTTACATTTTCTACATTTAAGTCATCAAATATTGCCATTTTCTCTCCAAAAATTGCTGTTATTGATTTATAAGTATTTTCAGCAGCAGATAATATTGAAGTTAAATAATCTTTAGATAAACTGCCATATTTTCTGTTACTAATATTTTTTTGCAAAAATGTTTGATTGGCTTTTATAAGTGATGAATTTTGAAACTTTTTTATACTTGAAATATTTATTTTGTTTTCATCAATTATTCCCATTTGATAATCTTCTAAAAAAATTCCACATAATCCTATAAATAATTGTTTGGCACTATTTATCCAAAATTTATCATGAGCCTCTTTTTCAACAAATATCAAATCAGCTAATGATATAACCAATCTATTGGCTTCTGCTTGATGTTTAGAACTAATATTTTGATATTTTCTAATCATATCTAATATCTCATCATTTTCTTTTAATGACAAATATTCTTTCATATTCAAAGAATCTATATCTTCTAATTTTATATTATACATTTTTTTATTATTCAAATTTTTTTCTATTTCATTTTTATCGTTTAAGATAATGTCAATTAAATATTCTTCTAAATTAAATTTATTTTTTAAAGAAATTTTATATTTTTCATCTTCTATTTTATTTAGTTTAATCTTATTTTGTTTTATAAAATGTGAAAGTAAAAAGAGCATTGTTTTATTGCTTTCACAATACTCTTTCCACTCATCAATAATAGGTTGCATAATATTTATTCTTTTTGATTTACTTGGATTTCTAAAATCTATTGTAATTACATTGTATCCATTTTCAGCAAACACTTTACTAGTAGTCTTAAATATTTCACCTTTAGGATCTGTTACAACAACACTATGTTTATCTTTAGAAGTAGCAAACATTAAACATTCTGGTATAACAACTGTAACTGATTTACCACTTCCAGTTGATCCAATAAGTAAAAAATGAGGTGATTTATTATCATAATAAACATTTTTGAATTTTCCATTCTTTTTTTCGTACCAAACTGGAAAACCTATTGTATTACTACCTTCTATACTTTCTCTTACAAAAGTTTGCTGTATTTCTTTTAGATCGGCAAATTTACTTGAACCATGTTCATTTCTATTTTTTAATTTTTTCTTACCTATTCTAGGTTCTAAAAACCAAATAAAAAATATAAGCAGAATAACTAATATTAGAATAAACATTTCTACAGAATTTATAGAATCAAGTCTAATACTTTCCATCTTGTTTACAACTCCATATTTTTTTCAGTACATTTTTCATTATCAGTTAAGTCTTTATTTAAACTATACTTTTTTACAATTATTTCATATTTTTCTCTATTTTCTGGTGATATATTACAATAATCATTGTAAATTTTTTTATAGTTACTGCAATATTTTTCTGGTTTATCCATATAATTTATATATTGAAAAGATTTTTTATTTACCTTAGTTATAATTCCTAAATTGGAATTAAGATAATATTTACCTTCTTTTTTTTCTATCAAATATCCTTTAAATATTTCATAATATGGTTTTAACAATTCAATATTTCCTTCATTTTTATATGGAATATCCCATATATCAGATGTACTAATATTATTTTTTCTACAATATTCATAAAATTTATTTTCTGCATATTTCCAATTTTCGTTAACACTACCACTTAATCGATAACTACCGCCAATAATTCCATGAAATAAATATAGTTCTTTGTTTTTATCATTTTCCTTGTTTGGCATAAATTCCCATTTTGAATAAGTTTTCGGCCATACATTATTACTTGCACTAGTAATAAAAATCTTATTATCCTTTTTTCTATGACTAATATTTTTTACAATTTCATAACTCATATTTCAATTTCCTCTGTATTATCCTTTTGAAAATAACTTGGCGGTTCAATACCAATACTTTTCATTGCATCTAATAAATTGCAATCTTTTGGAAGATACATATCTCTTTCAATTTTTAATCCAAAAGGCAATTGTAATTTTTCTAATTGAGATAACATTACGTAACCAAATTCGGCATTTTGATCATCTCCTAAATGGCAATAACCAAATAATTCATAATCTCCATTTTCTAATTTATTACCTTCTGTAATTAACCAAGTTCCAACTCCAGCCGGATTAAAATATTTAACAATTACTTTTGAGTTACCAAATAAACCATTTTGGCTTCCTATTGGATATTTTTCAAATGTTTTTTCTAATTCTTTTGTCATAAGTTTCATAATTATGTCTCCCTTATTTTTCCATATTTTTGTCTATATCTTCCTTTTCTTTTTCCAACTCTGTAATATTTAATTGAAATTGTAAATAGCCAATTATATCCTCTAAAGAATATTGTGTGTCTTTGCTTATATATCCAGACATTAGTATAAATTTTGTATCATCATTAACTTTTCCTTCGATTACCGTTCCAAAAACTCCATCAGTTGCTGTTCTTAATGAGCAATCTGGTTGCCAATCTTTTTGAGACTTAATAATCTCATCTGCCTTTTCATTTATTCCAAATGCAACACAAGCAGTATCCATATATATATCATTTTGTTTAATCTGTATTTGTTTTGAATACCTATAATTTCCTTTATCTTCTAATCTACAAATTCTATCATCTTCACATAGTAAAACATGAAATTCTGTTCCTCTCACAGTTATTTTATTAAACTTATATTTTACTGGATATATATCTATATTAACTTTCCAGTTTACTTTTTTTAAATTATCTTTTTCATATCTAAACTCTACATCATTTCCATATGATGGATCTGACACAACTATATAATTTAATTTTTTTATTTTTCCCTTATATCTCAATTTCCTTTTCCCTCTTTTCTAATTTATATCCTAATAACCAATTTTGAGCATCTTTTTCAGTCTTAAATTCTTCTGTCCAACAATCACCAGTAGTATCATCTATTGCTATAAATAAATCATTATTTTTACAATATAATCTACTATTTTTAAATGTTTGGACCTTATGTTCATTCCAATTTTGTATATAATTATCTAAAACATCTTTATCAACACAACTAATTCTTTCACCATTATTATAAAAATCTTCTGATTCGTTATCTCTACAATATATTGCTTCACCATTATTATCTAAAATTTCTATCGATGCAAAATTATTATCTTCAAATAATTTTCTAGCCCTATTTAAAGCTTTATCATAACTATCAAAAGTTTCATCAAAAACGAATCCTTCTCCTACATCTCTATGCCATTCAGTTTCCCATATTTCAATAGTATATTTTTTACTAAAATTTAAATAATTATAACAGTAGTTTTCAATAGAATTTATTAATTTTCCTATATTATTACATTTATATTTAACACCAGAACTATATTCAGTTCCAATATAAACTGTTTTATCTTTGTTGTCATAACTTAATTGCAAATCAAAAGAGGAATTTAATTTCTTATCTTCCTCTAAATCTTTTTTATACCAAACTTTATTAGTATCAACTTCAAAATTATAATAATTTTCATCACATTCAGTACATTGATATGAATAATTTATGTTATCACTAATCAATAAATCATTTTGACATTTCTTACAACAAGCATCAGTTTTTAAATTTTCTTTTTCTTTTAACATATTTGAATATGCAAAATTATATAATTTTTCTAGATTATCTAAAGATTTTTTTAATATTTTATTATCTTCAAAACTAACATCCGTATTTTGTAGCAATTCTAAAATTGATTCATACGAATTTTTAGTATTTTTTAAAATTTCATAATTACTCATTACATCACCTATAATTCTAACTTACTTTCTTCTAATTCTTTTTCATATTCCATACATTTTTTCTCTAAAGCAGATTCTAATGTTTCAAATGTATATGGAGCAGTTCTTTCTATTCTTCTATTACCTATTTCATTGTGTCTAATTAAACACTTAAATATAATTATTTCATTATCATCATTTTTGTAGTTATCTGTTTCTTCATAATATTTAATAAAATAATATAGTGAATTGCTATCTTTAAATTTTGATTTCATTGTATTTAAGGATGCTTTGATTTTAATTCTACTTTCCATTAAATCTCAGCCTCCTTTTCGTTTTGAAGAAAAGTTACATCAACTGCTTTATAAATTCCTAAATTTGTCTTTTCTACTTTAATACCTATTTCTCTTCCAATAGAATATTCTTCGCAATTATTATTTACATTTGGAGATAGTGCTACACTAAATAAATTTCCATATTTATCTTTTAATTTAACCGAAAAATATGTTTCATTTGTTTCAATTGCAGAATTAAATATGGGATCTTCTACTATTTCACAATGAATATAGCCATCATCTTCTGGTTCAACAACACTATTATAAGTTACACCTTCCGAATCCTCATAAACATTATTTATCAAAACACAATTATTAAAATGTTTTAATTGCTCATTGTATAATTCCTTTACTCTATCCTTTCCTAATTCTTTTATATAATCTTCACTATATTTTGAATTTAAAAAGTCTGTTTTATAACTTAAACAACTGTTAATCATTTCTCGACAAGATATTTCTTTATCAAGTTGTTTTTCTTCTTCTGACCAAGAATCATAATTTAATCGAGTTATAGGTGGAAGTGTTTTCTTTAATTCTACAATTTGTTTACTAGTCATATAATTATACTTCCATTTCCATATCATTTGACTTAAAATTTTCAATTGTTTTAAAAACATTCATTCTATCATAACAAACTGTATGTATACCACTATAATTCATTATTTAGTTCCCTTTCTTTTTCCAAATTAACTATCTCAATAAGTGAATCCGTTGGTAACATTCCTTCATACCATTCAATTACATAATCGTTTCCATATTTACTTTCATATTCTCCTACAATATCAATATCACCATTATCGTAAATACTTTGATAATATTGGAAACTTTCAAGCACTTTTTCTAGTTGTTTTAATTTTTCTTCTGAAAAGTTTTCTTTTAATTTAAGATAATCAACACAATTAGACAAAATTTTATAATCTTTAATTTCATGATTACCTTCTAACTCTTTTTTTAAATCATTACTAATATAACAATTATTTTTTATACAGTCATATAAGTTATATTTGATAGAAAGTTCATTATACAAACTTTTGTTATTATCAACTTGAAATAAATTTTTGGATAAATTATTTATAAACAACACTTGATTCTTGAAATAAGAATTTTCATTTTCATCTTTAAAGTCCAAAGCTTCTTGTGTATCTATATACACATAATAACCATCATGGCAATCATAATAACAAACTTCATTATCTGCATATATTAAATCCATTTGTGAATCACAAACCGATTGCTTTTTCTTACTTTCTGATTTAATTAAATCAATTGAATAATTTATATATTCTTTTATTGTTTTAGGAATTTTACTTAAAATTTCATCTATAGGTAATTCTTTTCTTGGCAAATATTTTAAATCATCTTTGTATTTAAAATAATTACAGTAGCCGATTCTTCTTAAATATTCATAAACTTTCATATTATTATTTTTACAATAATTTTCCAAAATAGAGTAATTTCTTAACTCACATTTTTTAAATTCATTATTAATTTTTTGAGCTAATTTATCAAGTTTCTCTTCTTCTTCAAGATTTTGTATTTCATAATGTTCATCAAACAAACTATATAATTTGTTAAAAAGTTCTTCATCACTCATGTCTTTATTAAACCAATTTACCTCTTCGACTATATTTTCCCATACATCTTCTTTAATTCTAGTACCGTATTCAACTGTTGCTATTCCTTCTCTATAATGAAGTTCAACACAATTAATACCATCTATTACTCTTGCAATTGTATACGAACCAATATCATTTAATTTTTTAACATCTTCAAATTGAAGATAATAAAGAGGTTCTTTATATTTTAATAATTCTTTATCTTTCATTTATACCCCTATAAATTAAATTCTTTTTCTTCTAAACAAAATTCTTTTCTATCCTCTTCCATTTCATTAAATACAAAATCTAATCTATTTTTTTTATTATACTTTCCATATTTTGAATATACTTCTTCTAACATTATTTTAAACTTATTTAAGATATCATTCTCAGTCCAATTTTCATTTATATCTATTGAATAAATTGCTACTGTATCTCCTGTTAATGCAGAATTACCATTTCTATCATATACAAATATACAATGCGATTCTGGATATTGCCATTGGCATAATTCAAATAGTGGAATAAATTTATCACTATTATTAGATGCTTTAGCACCAAATCCTAAATTTTTTAAATCATGACGTCTTACATCAAATCCTTTTTTATTCATAAAATCATAAAATATATCATTTACTTTGTTCGCTTGTTCATAATATAAATCAAATTCTTTCATATTTTTCATTTTCACTCCTTATCTAAAAATTATTAAAACATTATAGTTCTATTACATTATCTAATTTTAAATTTCTATCATCATTAAACATAGTTTCTAATCCCCCATAACTGGCTATTTTATATTCTCCACCTAACTCTATAGTATTTTCTAAACCTAATTCTTCTATTTCTTTTTCTAATATTTCAAAATCTTTATCATAATCTTCTGCGTAATATTCTTTAAACTCTTCATCAGTAATATGACACATATTACTATTTGATTCACAAACAATATCATATATAGTTTGTAGTATTTTAGAATAATTTGAAATTTTTGGTAATCGTATATAATAGTCAAAATTGTTATAAATTTTATTTTTAAATGTTTGTTCAATTAGTTCGTAGTTCATTTCTAAATCTTTTTTGTCATTCGAATATTCGAGTTCAGTATCGCAAAAGCTTGTATTTATATTGGCTAGTTTTTTTCCATTTTGATATAAAATTGCTTTACAATAAAGTTCATCATAATCATTAACCCATATATTTAATATTTTTATATTTCTATTTAAGTAATCCTCATTATACCAATTTTCAAATTTTTGCCACTCATTTTTTTTATACAAAACATCTGCTAATAAGATTATTCCATATTTCTTTTTTAATTTACTTATTTTTTCATCGTAATTTGGTAAAGAAAAGTCTATTTTACTCATTTCTTTAAAATATTTATTAATATTTTCATTACTAACATTTTTAATTAAATATTTATTTATAGCATTATACTTTTCATATCCTATTTCTTTTTCAAGTTTTTCATATTCTTGAAATATGCTCAATTTATCCCCCCTTTTTTTACAGTATTCAAACAAACAATCATAAATTTAATTCATCATCAAATTCATTTAAATCTTCTAAAACTAAATCATCATTAAAATATCTACATACACATGGTGATACAATATTCAATTTTTCTTCATTTTCACTTTCATAAATAGATGTTTCATAGTCATCAATATCCTCACCTAATCTTGAATAAGAAAATGACATATTTTTTTCTTCTAAATAAGCTAAACCTTCCATTATGGCTTTAACTTCATCAAAGTGTTCATACCATTTAACAGCATTCCATCCAAAATACTTAACAAAATTATTTTGCTGCATAATATCACAATTATTTAAAAGATTTATATCTTCTGTTTTTTTATCTTTTAAATATTCATCTGCAAATTTTTTTAATTTATCAAATCCTTTTTGTGTTGTCATTATTCTTACATCTGACCTATAACTCATAATTTCTCCTTTCATATCACAAATCTAATTTGCAGTCATCCTTTTTCCTTGATAATATTTTATCTCTCATTTCTTTTTCCATATATTCAAAAGGTTTAAAATCTTTTGGACTAATTCCATCAACATAATAATAATCCAATGGAAAAAATTCATAACTAGATTCTTTTGTAACTTTATATTCATTAGTCTGCAAATCATAAAACATGTATTCATTTCCGTCACTAGATACTAAACATCCAGATCCATCATAAAATTTTTCCCAATGAAATTCTTTTCCTAAAATTTTACATGGCACATCCACTGATTCCATTTCATCATCATAAGTAAATGTTTTCACTTCTTTAATTTCAGAATTATCATTATAATTTCCATTTTTTTCTATTTCTTTGGCGATTTTTTTATATTTTCCATCAAATGCTTCTTCATATAACCACGATAGTGTTTCATAATAAGATATTGCTAATTCTTTGTCGGAAAAAGTTATCTTTTTATTATCTACTATGATTTTGACTTCTTTTTGTTTTTCATTAGTTTTAATTTTATTTAATTCTTTTTCTTCTTGTTTTAAAAAATTATTTTCAATCATTTTCCAATCTAACATAGATTCTATTTTATTGAAAAAATTTATAACATCTTTCTTTTTTTCCAAGTTTAGCTTTTTAAAATCTTTTACAAGTTTTTTATTATTAATAATTCCACCCTCACCAAAAAGATAATAATCTAATTTTGGAGAAAGCATTTCACAGGTAATAAGTATTGTGTTTTTATCAATGTCTAACCCCATAATATGAGGTTGTGTCATGTCAATATCTCTATAATTCCAATCTTGACATATTCTATTAAATTCATTTAATTTTTTTATCATTTTCAACAAAACCACCACCCCTTATTTTTGACATAAAAAAAATTACTATTATCCTAGTAACTATTTTTTATTTTTATTTTTAAATTTTTTAATACCTAGCATTTTTTTATAATTCAAAATTTCTTTTTCAATTTCATTAATTTCTTTATCTCCGTATTTTAAATCTATTAAATTTTTTTCTTTTTTAGCCTCTAAGTAATTATAAATTCTGTAATACTGTTGTACAATATCCTCACTTTTCGTTCTGAAAATCAAGATTAATGATATAATGGCAAACATTATACACAAACATATAAGCCAAAAATTTAAATACCCTATATCCATCCGAACAGTCTCCTTACTTTATACAAAAATTTATATCCATATAATTGAAATTTCTTTTTTAAAATTACCCTTTTTTGTTTTTGTACCATCTTTTCATATTTATCCCAATCGGTTTCATATTTTATCTTCGAATTATAATATTTAACTTTTTTAGTTTCATCCCAAATAATATATAAACTATAACATACAAGTAATAAACTCAAAGCAATTATTAAAATAAAACACCTAATTGTTTTTACATCTACCATTTTTTACATTCCTTCTTTTTTGTACTCTTTATCCTACATTTAATTATATCACGTATAAAAAAATAAAAATAGCCATAAAGACTATTTTTTCGAGAGTAGTATACTTCATGAAGGATGTTGTTAAGATAATCTTAACAATATTAATATATCATATTTAATTTTATTATTCAATTTTTAAACTATTAAATAATTTTTATAGCTGATGTAATTTTTGACAACGTTTCATAGTAAAAAAGCATATCATTAATTGCCAACTTTAGCATTTCTGATGAATACTCTTCACCATCATATAAATCATTTAAATATTTTTTGGAATATTCAACAACCAAATCATTAAAATTAACTTTAGAAGATTCTTTTAATATCCAATTAACCGCAAACTCACAATACTTTCTTATAAAAGGTATAATTGGCACTAAACTAGCATTTATTGTCTCCTCAGCATTTTTCATAGCAGAGTCAATAAATTTATTAATTCTTTCTATTCCTATTTGCTTACCAGTAAAAAGAAAAGATAATCCCATTATGTATCCTGTATCAACTGCAATTCTATGTTGTTCATCTATATCTAATTTCATTTGACGTATATTTCCCTTGGTTAACAAACTGGTGGTAAATATGAAACCACTTGCATAATCAAAAGTAAGTTTTTTCCTCTTATCAAATAATCCCATTTTATTAACAACTCCTATCTATATTCATTATAACATATAAATTAGTTGATTGTGAAAATAAAATTATACATGGAGATATGCTAACATTAACTTAATGTCTTATCATTATCTGATAACATTTCATAAAATTGTTTAGCAGCTTTTTCAGAATCTTTAGATAATCTATTTAAAGCATTTGATAACTTATCATAATTTTTATATTTACCATAGATAAAATAATTTTCTAAAATTTTCAATCTTAATTTTTTTCCATTTTTAATATAGTTCTCATTGTAATTTTTTTTATAAAGAATTATTGCTATTTCACATATTAAATCATTTAAAGTAATCTTTCTATTTTGATTATTTTTAGAAATAGTTGAATTATACAAAGCATGATTTACTATAGCATTTAAAATATAATTTTCACTTTTGTTCAATTTATATTTTACCATTTTATTATCAAAAGCACTTTCAAAACCAATATTAGATATATTATTTCTCTTATCAATATCTAAAAATATATTATTTAAATTTTCAATACTTTTACTAATTTCTCTTTTAGATAATTTTAATTCATTTTTTGTGTCAAACAAATAATTTTTTATTTTATGAGTTAAACCTCTGATTTCATCACCAATTTCATTTCTAGGGATAGAATTATATTTTATATATTTTTTATTTGTATCTCTCACCTTTGATAATAAATAACCAAGTTTAACAATATTCTCTTCTAATTCTAAACTATTAGTATTTCTTAAAGTAAAATTTCCATCTTTAGGATTAAAATATTTTTGTAAATGTTCAAGTTCTTTATTTATTTTTATTAAAGCAGGTCTATATAATTTATTTCTTTCAATAGTTAATGAAACTTGTCTTTTCATAAAATTGTTTTCATTTTCCTCTAACTTTAATTTTCTTTTAAATCCTAATTTATTATTTCGATAACAATAACTTTTATTTTTCTCTATCCACGCAATATGAAAATGATAATTATTTATTCTATCGCAATGTAGTGATACAATCCATTCCAAATTTTTTTCTGGTTCTTTATATCCACAATATTTAAATAATTTAGGTAATATGTTAACTGCTATTTCTTTTTGTAACTCTTTTACATCAATATTTTCATCAACATAATCTTGATATAATGATAAAACTGCTAATTGGGTATTAGAGTTTTCTATATAATTACTCCAGTCATTTTTCATTTTTTCAACCATATCATCTTTTATAAAAGATCCATCTTTTAACATAGCCATTTCTTCTCTTTTCATTTTATTTTGTTTCATAATATCATCTGATTTTTTACTTCCCATAAAATAGTCAATCATAGAAGAATGGGCTTTATCCGAATCACGACTATACTCATAAAAACCTAAAATATATTTTTTCAATTCATTTCTATATTCTTCTTTATTTTTACATTGAATATAATACCACTTATCGTTTTTTCTATTTTTTTTATAAATTCTTAAATTATTATCCGGATTATTTACTGCATAATATGGATGCTCTATAAATATTATTTTAGAATTCATTATTTATCCTTTAATAATGAAATTATTTTATCTAACTTATTAGTTATCATTTCATAATTTATTTTAATATCATCATTATCATTTGATTTAACTAATCCTAATTCTAAAAGTTCAATTATCATATCATTTATAAAACTATATCCAGAAACTTTAAATTTATATTCTATAATTTTGTCTAATTCTAATGGAATGCTTATACTCCTTCTTTTAAAATTTTTAATTCTATTACTCATAAATTTATCCTAAAAAATTATTTCTATAATTATTATTTTTTTCATAAAATTCTTGTAAAATTTTACTATCATCAGTTTCAAAATTATTTTTAAATCCCATATTTACATAAAGTTGTTCTAAAAGTTTTTTTGTCATAAATTGATTATGAATTAATCTATTTAATTTAATATTTATGTCATTTATGGAATTGTTCATTTCATGATTTTCTATAGTATTTCTGATACATACTCTAATTGCTTGAGATTTGTTTTTTATATTATTCTTTTTCATAAA
Organism: uncultured Bacilli bacterium; assembly: GCA_947629475.1. Taxonomy (GTDB): domain Bacteria; phylum Bacillota_I; class Bacilli_A; order RF39; family UBA660; genus RUG591. The sequence goes on along the minus strand of CANRDV010000038.1, from coordinate 3,724 downwards.
ATTATTTAAAATTTCTAATTCTTTTGGTGATAATCTAACACTTTCCATTTTATCAAAACCTCCTTAAAAACTAAAAATACCTTAAAATTTTTTTCAACAGGATATGTGAATGCACCACGAACAATCAAATTTTCTTGAAAATCAAGAGAAAATTTGATGTTCATTTTGCACCACGACCTATTTCGCACTTGCGAAATGTATGACAATTTTTAATTTTTGTATTACATTTAGGGACAACTATATCTTTTTAATATTGTTTTTTATACACTTTTCATGTAATACAAATGTATTACTTATCACTTTTTTTAACATTTTTGATGTATTCTAATTCTTTAACATTTTGATTAGTTTCTTCCTTTAAATTATTAAATTTATTATCAATATTTTCTAATTCTAATTGATATTCTCTATTGATTCTTTTGACTTCTTCAACAACTAATTTTAATTTTTTTTCTTTTTTTAAATCTTCTAAAATTTTATTGTTCCTTAATCTTTTTAAATCATTTTCCAAATCATAATCATAAGCAATATAATTAAATGTACTAGACTTTCCATCATAAATTATTGAAACATTTCTAATAGAATTTTTATAATTCATATTATAAAATTTAATTTTATCGATCTCATTATTTTCAAAATTTTCTACTTTAAATTCTACTCCGTAATGTTGTTTTACTAATTCTAATTTTGTTAAATATTTTTTCTTTGCGTTGTTTTTTTCAGAAATTTTGTTTTCAATTATTTCATCATTCATTCTTTTCACCTATTATTTTTATCTGGATATAAAGAAACTTCATAATGTAAATAATTATCAATAATTCTAGATATATCTTTTTTATTACGATATTTTTTTGCAACGCCACCACCAGAACCATTACATTTATCACTTATACATACAACTTTCTTTTCCGGATCTATTTCAATAAACATATAAATATATTCTTCATTTTTATTAGTTTCTTTTCTCATAAAGTTAATTCACTCTCCTTACTTTTTTCTATATATTTTTTTATATTACCATTAAAATATTTATAATTATTTTTTAATTTTACTTTATCATTTATTAATGCTTCATTTATATCTTTTACTCCATCCATATTAGAAATTAAAGTAATAGAAAAAGAATGAATACCTAATCTTGATAATTCATTCTTTACTTTTTCCTGATACATTAAACCAGTTTTATCATTATCAAATGCTAAAACTAGATTACCGTTGTATTCGTATTTTTCAATTAGTTTCAATAATCTTTTATAGTTTACTAAACCATTTAATGCTATTGTTTTAACATTATTATCTATTGTTTCAAGTGATAGAGAATCAATAATACTCTCTGTTATATATATTAAATCATTATCATTATTTTTTAATAATTCTTCATTCCACAAATAACTATTTCCCCTCGATTTAATCTTTAAATTTTTATTAACTCCTCTAGCAAAATAGCTATTACTATTTATAGGAAATATTACCATATCTTTAAATTTATCGTAACCTATTTTATATTTATTTATTAGTTTAGAATCAATATTCCTTTTTAAAAGATAATCAGTTTTATCAATATTATTTTGACATTTTATAAAATAGTTTTCATAATTTACATCATTAAAATTTTCATAGACATTAAAAACTTTAGGTATATCTATTTCAACATTAGGATAAATTTCACTTGCTATTTTCAATTGATCTTTAAATGAAGTAGTACAATAATCAATTCCTATTAAATCAAACAAATCATAAGAAGCCCCACAACTAAAACATTTACAAATATTATACTTATCTGTATATGACATAGATGGGTGTACATCTTTATGTTCTGGATTCAAACATCTAAACGGTTTATAAATATTATGTATCCCTTTTTTACTTTTTAGATAATCTGCTAATAAAGGTTTATAATTATCTATATTAGTTCTATCTTTCAAATACATTATCATCCTCAAAACTTTTATTTATAAAATTTTGATCTTCATAAATTACTTTTTTACCATAAGTAATTTTTACGATATCTTCATAATGCAAATCATAATCTCTGTCAAAGTTTTCTTCGAACAGTCTTCTATCTTTTACATTTACAATACCATAAGTTGGTAAATATGAATTACGATAATAATTTTTTATAACCTCCGCATCATATTTAAAAACTTGCTCTATTCCATTTTTGTTAATTGTTAAATTAACAGTTACACAATTATTATTATTAATTGCATCTATTATATTTTTAATTTTATGATATGGATGATTTTTATTATTTTCTATTTTCTTTAAAACTTTTCTCCTTTCTCTTGAAATAAATAATCCTCTTAGAATTTTTGTCATATTTTTTGTAATAAAATCTCTAGATTCTTTTTCTAAAAGAGATTCTTTATCAGTTAAATAATCGAATATATTTTTTGGCTTTTCAGTTGAATATTTTGGATAAAAATTTTCTAAAGTATTTGATGTTTTTCCATCCACAAAATCTTGTAAAATATCTCTATCTTCTATTTTTTTATCTATTTCAACATTTTCTATATTAAAAATGTCATCTTTATTAATACTAATTAGTTCTTCAATTTTATCGTTTACATCTTGACTTATTATTCTATATAATTCACTAGAACTTATGATTCTATAATCATTATAATCCCAATTTAATATGTCATACCTTAAAGAATATTCAATATCAAATAGTTTGTTTTTTTCCTTATCATAAATACCAGAATATTTAAAAGGAGAACTTAAATCAAATAGTTCTCCCCTATAATTGAATAATGCATATAATATATCTAATTTATCATTATATTTAACCTTGTTTACAATCATTTTTGAGTCATTATAATTAAACGTTTGAGTTGTTCTATCACTTTTTAAAAAATCAAAAAATTCTTCTTCCACTAGTTTCCCCCTTTCATTCAATCGTAAATCTATTTAATATATTTTCCATAATTAATACTTTTATTTTTAATATCATTTTATTAACATCATCAGTTTCCTTTTCTAATTTTTTTTCTAATTTTAAAATATCTTTTTTTATTGAAATAATAGCATTATCAATGTTTTTATTTTTTTCTTCATATATTTTTATTTTATTTTGAAGTTCTTGCATATTGTTTATTACTTTATCAAAGTTCATAAGTTACAAATCATCTCACTTTCTACACAATATTGGAAAGCACAAAAAAAGCTAACTTGTCTTGTTAACCTTTTTGTCAAGTACACAATAATATATCAAGCGCCTAATAAATTATTGTTTCACATCTCATGTCTGACAAAACTTGAGCCACCAATTTACACTTGAAATAATGGTTTGATGGTTTAATATTAGTAATATAACTATTATATTTACTTCAACCTAGGTACCAACAATAACTTGTTACATTTTTATAAAGGAAAAAATAATAATTCTCGAAAATATTACTAAACATTAAGAGTGTACCATTTAGTCAAAATATTTTAAATATATTATCTAAAATATTTCAACAAATTATTGTTTTAGAGATAAATTATCAAATGTTTTTGATAATTATAATAAATATGTATTGTACATTATTTATTAATTATTATCCCTAATAACAACTAAATAATACCATATTTTATATATAATAGCAAGTATAAAAACTTATTATTTTTCTTATTTACACTTTTTCTTGTTACTATTCACAGTTAAAAAAATAATACAACTGGAAAAGTGATTAAGATTTAATAATATCTTAATCATTTTATTATGTAAATATCTCATCAA
>CANRDV010000037.1 GCA_947629475.1 uncultured Bacilli bacterium | reverse complement strand
TGGTACCTTTGAAATTCCTTACGAGATAAAACAAGCAAGTTAAATTTCTTTGCTCCTTAAAAGAAAGGAGAAATTAAGCTTTATATAAGGTATTAATTTAGAGAATAAATTGATATAGGTGCAAAGCATAAGGTTCGAACGTCCGGAACTTGGGCATCGATAATAATCTTATAAGATAGCAATCAAGAAGAATTAAGAAATTACCTAATTCTTCTTTTAATTTAATTAAAATTAATATATAATGGATATAAGAGGTTGATAACATGGAAAGAACATTATTAATAGTTGATGATAATATGAAAGAAAGAGTACTTGAAGATATAGAACATGAAAAGAGATTAATTAATATTAAGTTATTAACTAAATCTGAATTTCTAGATAAGTATTTCTTTAGTTATAATAAAGATGCTATATATTACTTAAAGAATAAATATAATTTAACGATTAAAAATAGTATTAAGTATCTTGATAATATTAAATATGTTATAAATAGTAATTTAGATAATACTAAGGTTAATTATTTAAAAGAATTATATAAAGAATTAGATAATAATAACTTATTAATTAAAGATGAATACTTTAAAGATTACTTAAATAACTATGATATTAAAGTATTAGTTACTTCTAAAATAGATAAATTCATGGAAAATATTTATTCTAATATCAATGCTAGTTATATTAATTATAAAAATAATATTAAAGATAAAGATATAACTTTATATCACTTTAAAAATATAGAAGATGAAGTAGAATATGTCTTTAATAGAATTAGTAGTTTAATTAAAGATGGTGTTAGTATTAATAATATTAAAATTATTAAATTAGGAAATGAATATAATCATTATTTAGAAAGATTTAGTTATTTATATAATCTAAATATTAATAATTTAAATAAAATAAATATCTATGGAACTTTAGAAGTTAAGAAAGTAATAAGTATGATTGAGTCTAACTCTAGTCGCGAAGATATAAATAAGTATTTAAATAATAATGTAAATGATGTTAAAAATAAAATATTTGATATATTAAATCAGTATTATTTTGTAGATGAACTTAGACTTGCTTTGGATATGATTAAGTTAGATTTTAAAAATGCAAGTATTAAAGATAACTATATAGATGGTATTGATATAATAGAGCTAAATAGTTATTTAATTAATGATAATGATTATGTCTTTATGTTAGGTTTTAATCTTGAAAATATACCTAAAGTATATAAAGATATCGATTATTTAGATGATAAGTTAAAAAGTAAACTTAATTTATTTACTAGTATGGAATTAAATAAGATAGAAAAAGATAAAGATTTATTTCATATTAAGAATATTAATAATTTAATAATTACTTATAAAGATACAGACCCTTATAAGAGTTATTATAAATCTAATTTAATAGATGGTAGAGTTATAGAAGATAATTTAGTTAATTATACATCTAATTTATATAATAAGATTAAACTTGTGAGTAAAATAGATTCTTTAGTTAAATATGGAAGTAAAGATAAGGATATTAATATCCTTTATAATACTTATCAAGATATACCTTATTTAAGTTATAATAATAAGTTTAAAGGGAAGATTAAGGGTATTGATAAAATAACTTTATCTTATACATCATTAAATAATTTTTATCATTGTAAATTTAGATATTATATTGATAGTATTTTAAAGTTAAATATATATGAAGATAGTTTTAAGACTTATATTGGCAATTTATTTCATTATGTATTAAGTCAGATGTTTGATGATGGGTTTGATTTTGAAAATTCTTTTAATAGTTATATAAAAGATAAGACTTTTAATAAGAAAGAAATGTTTTATTTAGAAATATTAAAAGGAGAACTTAGTAAGATAATTGAGATTATTAAGTATCAACATAGTTTAACTGGACTTACTGATTTAAAGCTTGAGCAAGAGATTAGTTTAGATTATTCTAAAGGAAATATATTTAAAGGATTTGTTGATAAGATAATGTATAAAGAAAAAGATAATAAGACTTATATAAGTGTTGTTGATTATAAAACTGGAACACCTAAACTGGATATGACTAATGCTAAGTATGGTATTGATATGCAACTTCCAATTTATGCTTATTTAATTAAAAAAGGTAATTTGTTTTTAAATCCCGAGATAATTGGTTTTTACTTTCAACAAATAGCTAAAGAACTTCCAACTTATGATTCTAAGAAAACCTTAGATGATGTAAGAAAAGATAGATTAAGACTGCAAGGTTATTCTATTAATGACCAATACTTAGTAAATATGTTTGATGGAACATATGAAAATAGTGAATTAATAAGAGGGATGAAGATTTCTAGTAAAGGTTTTTATCCTTATACCAAAGTATTATCAAGTGAAGAAATAGATAATTTAGTAGATTTAGTAGATAAGAAGATAAGGGATGCATTTGAAGAAATTAGAGAGGGAGAATTTACAATTGACCCGAAGATAATTGGGGGAAAAGAAATAGGTTGTAGTTTTTGTAAATATCAAGATTTATGTTTTAAAAGTGGAAATGATTTTGTTTATCTAGATAAGAATAAGAACTTTGATTATTTAGATAATGAAGAATTATAGGAAATAGTTATGGCAAAAACGGAATTAATTCCTTTTTTGCCATTGACTTTTTGCTAAAAATGATATATAATTTATTTAAAGAAAGGTGATATTATGAAGATTATTGAAAGAGCAATGGCTGAAAAAATTAAGAAGTATAGCAAGTTTCGAAAGGTAATTTTAATAACTGGTAGTAGGCAAATTGGCAAAACAACATTACTTAAAGAAATAAAGGAGAAAGAAAGAAATTATGTTTCTTTAGATGATTTAAATATAAGAACTATTGCTAATAAAGACCCTAAATTATTCATGGAAACTTATACTCCACCAATTATAATTGATGAAATACAATACGCGCCAGAATTATTATCATATATTAAATTAAATGTTGATAGTAAGAATAAAAATGGAGAGTATTGGCTTACAGGCTCCCAAAAGTTTCATTTAATGAAAGGGGTCAGTGAATCATTAGCAGGAAGAGTTGGTATTCTTGAGATGAACCCATTAAGTTATAATGAAAAATATAAATTAAAAACAACTTTATTTGACCCTCGAAAAATTGAAAAGAAAGAGTATATTCCTCCCAAAACTTTATTTGAAGAAATATTTAAAGGAGGAATGCCTGAATATTATACAACTGATATTGAAAGAAATATGTTTTTTGATGATTATATTAAAACTTATATTGAAAGAGATGTTAGGGACTTAACTCAAGTTGGTAATATAGTTTCTTTTCATCAATTTTTAATAAGTGTTGCTTCTAGAACTGGAGAAGTACTAAATTATAATTCTTTAGCAGAAGATGCAGGTATTTCTGAAAAAACTGCTAAAACTTGGTTATCTATTTTAGTAAATAGTAATTTAGTTTATTTACTAGAACCTTATTTATCAAGTGAATTAAAAAGAGCAACGAAAGCACCTAAGATTTATTTTATGGATACAGGATTATGTTCTTATTTATGTGGTTGGGAAAACTATACAACTTTAATGAATAGTAGTGTTTCAGGTCATTATTTAGAAACTTTTGTTATAAGTGAACTTATTAAAAATAAAAATAATGCTGATAGCAATTTAAATTATAATTTATATTATTATCGTGATAAAGATGGTAAAGAAATAGATTTAATTATTTCCTTTAATAATACTTTATATCCATTTGAAATTAAGAAAACGGCAACTCCTGATAAATCTATGATAAAACATTTCAATATTTTAAGTAATACTAAAAAAGAAATAGGAAATGGTGGTTTAATTTGTCTTTGTCCTGATATTCTACCAATTGATGAAAATAATAAAGCAATTCCCATATCTTCAATATTGTAAACTTAAAACTTTAATATATATAGAAGAATTAAAAAATTAACTAATTCTTCTTTTCATTTATTTGAAATTAATATATAATTATTTTGAGGTGATAATAATGCCTAAGTGGACGGATGAACAAGAATTAGCAATTGTTAAAGACGGGATGAATATAATTGTCTCAGCTGGTGCTGGAAGTGGAAAAACCGCCGTGTTAACTGAAAGAGTTATTAGAAAACTAAAACGGGGAATTGATGTTGATAGATTATTAATTTTAACCTTCACGAATGCGGCTGCTGCTGAAATGAAAGAAAGAATTAGAAGTGCGATTATCAAAGAAGGATTAACTGACCAACTTTTAAAAATAGATTCAGCCTACATCACAACCTTCGATAGCTTTGCTCTTTCAATTACCAAAAAATACCATTACTTACTAGGAATAGATTCAGATATCGAAATTGCTAATGATTTAGTTTTAAAATTTAAAAAAGATGAAATATTTGATAAAGTATTTGCTAACTTATATCAAGAAGATAACCCTTTATTTCTTAAATTAATTAAAGATTTTACAGTTAAAGATGATGAAGATTTAAAAAAATTAATTAAAGAAATGTATGATAAATTAGATTTAAAGTATGATATGGAAGAATACTTAGATAATTATTTTGATAGTTACTTTAATGAAAGTTATCTTGAAGAAAAAGAATTAGAGTTTTTTAATATTTTAAGAAAAAAGATAGATAATATCAGAACTAATTTAGATAGTTTAGAATTAATTCTTGATGGAGATTTATATGGAGACTTCCTTGATATTTTAACTCCTTTACTTGAAAGTAAGAATTATGATAGTATTAAAAAGAATTTAGATATTACTTTACCGAGATTAAAAAAGGGAATGGATGATGCTAAACCCTATAAAGAAAAGATAAGCAATACTATAAAAGATTTAAAGAAAGTTTGTATCTATGAAAATAGAGAAGATATTATAAATTCTTTATTAGAAACTAAAGATTATATTAAGATAATTATTAAAATAATTAAGGAAGTAGATAAAGAATATAAAGAGTATAAATTAGAAAATAGGTTATATGATTTTTTAGATATTAGTAAACTTGCTATTAAAATAGTTAAAGAATATGAAGATGTAAGATTAGAATTAAAGGATTTCTTTAAGGAAATCTTAATTGATGAGTATCAAGATACAAGTGATTTACAAGAGTTATTTATTAACTTTATTGCAAACGATAATGTTTATATGGTTGGAGATATTAAACAATCAATTTATAGATTCAGAAATGCTAATCCTAATTTATTTAAAGATAAGTATAATAATTATATGAATGATGTGGGTGGATTTAAGATTGATTTAGTTAAGAACTTTAGATCAAGAGAAGAAACTTTAAATAATATTAACTATATCTTTAATTTAATCATGGATTTAGATTTAGGAGGAGCAGATTATAAGTCTTCTCATCAAATGGTCTTTGGTAATACTTTATATAATGAATTTAAGAAAGAAGAACAAAACTCGAACTTTGAACTATATAACTATAGTCAAGAGTCAGATGAATACTCTAAAAGTGAAATTGAAGCCTTTATTGTTGCTCAGGATATAGAAAAAAAAGTAAGAGATAAATACCAAGTATTTGATAAAAATACCAGTACTTTAAGAGATATTACTTATGATGATTTTGTAATCTTAATTGATAAATCAACTTCCTTTACTTTATATAAAAAGATATTCGAATATTTAGGAATAAATCTAACTATTATAAAAGAAGAAACTATTTCCGGTAGTAATGACCTTTATATTTTAAAGAATATCTTAGTTTTATTAAAATGTTTAAGTGAAAAGAAATATAATAAAGAGTTTTCTTATGCTTATTTAAGTGTTGCAAGAAGTTACTTATTTAATTTAGATGATGATATTATATATGAAACGATTACTAAAAAAGATTATCAAGATAGTATTATTATTACTAAATTAAACAATATTTTAAATATTATAGATACTGTACCAGTTAGTGTGTTACTTGAAAGAATTATTAAAGAATTTAATTTTTATGAGAAATTATTAACAACCGAGGGAATAGAAGAGTCAATTATTAGACTTGATTATTTTAAAGATTTAGCTTTAAGTTTAGAAGGACTTGGGTATACTTATTTAGATTTTTTAGATTATCTTAATATGATGTTAGAAAGTGGAGAAACAATTAAGTATTCTTTAAATAAAAATATTCCTAATAGTGTCAAGATAATGACAATTCATAAGAGTAAGGGACTAGAGTATCCAATTTGTTACTATACAGGACTTACTAATAAATTTAATGTTAGAGATTTAAATAAGAAGTTTTTATTTGATAATAAGTATGGTTTTATTACACCAATTAGTTATCAAGGACTTAAACCAACTATTTTATATACTTTATATAAAGAAAATTATATAAAAGAAGATATAAGTGAAAGAATTAGATTATTTTATGTTGCCTTAACAAGAGCCAGAGAAAAAATGATTTTAGTAACTTCTTTAGAAAGTGCTGAAGAAGAAAGTGATGAGATGGTTGACCTTGATATAAGACTTAAGTATAAATCATTTGCTAGTATTTTAAATTCAATTGCAGATAAACTAGTGCCATTTACAAAAGAGATTAACTTAGATGATTATCATTTAACTAAAGATTATAATACTATTAAAGAAACTAATGTTTTAGATAGTTTAGAGCCTACCAATGATACAATAAGAGTTTCCGAGTTTTCTGTTAATGATATAAGGGAAGAAGAATCAAGATTTTCTAAATCTAGTAAAACTTTTATAAACCTTGATGATAAGAAAAAGTTAGAGTTTGGAGAAAAACTCCATTATTTATTTGAAATAACAGATTTTAAAAAGAAAGATTTAAGTTTAATTCCTAGTAGTTATCAAAGTTATTTTGAAAAGTTTTTTGATTCGGATTTAACTTTAGATATTAATGCTAAAACTATTTATAAGGAATATGAATTTATTTATCTTGATAATGGAGTAAAGAAACATGGTATTATTGATTTAATGTTAGAAAGTGATAAGGATATTAAAATAATTGATTATAAGTTAAAACATATAGATGATAAAGAGTATATTAAACAACTTAATGGTTATAAAGATTATATTAAAACAAAGACTAATAAAGATATTTATATGTATTTATATTCAATTATGGATGGGTATTATAAAGAAATAATGTAATTAGTTGTCAAAGTTATTGAAATAATAAGATAAAAATGATATTATATTAATATAAAGGATGATAAAGATGGATGAAGATTTAAAAATAATTAAGAAAAAATATGGAGAAGAAATGACTCATTTTTGCCGAGAATCTTTTCCTATTCTTTTAGAAAGAAAAGGTTTATTACCTGATTTATTACTAACAAAATTTGAAGCAAGTAAATTTCTTTATAATGATTTAGTAAAGTTTAAATTAGAAGAAAAATTCAAAAAATATATATATAGTTTAGTAAATACACAAGATATTTTAGAAGAAAATCAAAATAAATCTCCTAAAGAATTATTAAATGAGGCAGGTTATGATTTATATGAATGTCATAATGAAGAAGAAATTCAAAGTTTTAAAAAATATTATCAACCAGAGGAAGAACTTTGTACATTTAAAGGTGGTAGATTAAATAAATGTTATGTTTTTTTTGCTGTAAAACATGATGTTTCAAATATAAAAAGAGAAGACTTTAACGAACCTAAACGTGAAGATTTATATGGAACATCAGTTATCAGTATTCAATTTGCAAGAAATGAATCACATTTACTATCTATAAAAAATAGATATAATCACAAAGTTGATAATCCTGATGCAACATTCTCTAATAATTTAGATAACATTATTCCTGGTTTAACTAAAAGTTTTGAAGACTATTATGGAATGAAACAGATAATTAAAAGTAAAAATTTTGAAATACCAAAATATATACTTGCAAGTAATGGAAAATATTACAAATATAACTATAAATTAGGTAACATTTATTGTTGTCCAAATAACATAATTATAGATACAGGTAAAGTGCATAAACTTGAATCTGATAAATATCTTGTATTAGATTACTTTATATTAGATTTAGTTCATAAAAAAATATATTCATGTGATGAAAGTATAAATGATTATTTTCCAGTTACGTTAGGAGAAATTGAGAAAATAGATGTTTTAAAAAATGATTATGGTAAAAAAATAATAATAAAGAATAAAAATAATGAAATAAGTACTATTGAAATAGATAAAGAAAATAAAATAATTAGTTATATAAATGAAAATGTTAAAACAATAGAAAATAATTTTTTATATTGTAATATATACTTGCAAGAATTAAGTTTACCAAATGTAATTAAGATAGGTAGAAGTTTTCTATTTAATAATAAAGACTTACAAAAATTAAATTTACAAAGTGTAAGAGAAATAGGTTATGGTTTTTTATGTTGGAATAAAAGTTTGGAAGAATTAAATTTACCAAATGTAATTAAATTAGGTGATAATATTCTAAGTGATAATAAAATTTTGAAAGAATTATATTTACCAAATGTAAAAGAGATAGATGATTATTTTTTATTTGGTAATGAAGAATTAAGTGAGTTGAATTTGCCAAAGTTAGAAAGAATAGGAGATAATTGTTTAAGTAATAATTATAGTTTAGAGAGTTTTAATTTACCTAATCTAGAAATAATAGGAGAAGATTTTCTTTATAAAAATAGATATTTATTAAAAATATTACAAGAAAATATGAAAAAAAGAGAAGAAGGTAAGAGATTATGAAAAAATTAATAATTGAAAAAATAGATGGGATTACATATTCTTTAAAAGATAAAGATAATAATATTTATGAACTATATTTTGAATTTTATGATATAGAAAATAATGTTAAAGAGGGTGATATTATTTATTTAGATGAATATTTACTTAATGAAAATATGTTATTAGCCTTTGGTAATTTAAATAGTAAATATGGAAGAGAAATAAAAAATGATGATAAAGATGTAATTGTAATTGAAAGTAATAATAATAAAATATTTTTAAAAAGACTTTATGGTTAATTTATTAAATAGTTATAATTTTAAGACATTTACTCCAGTATTATTAGTAGGTATTAATCCAATTGTTTGGTTAGAATACTAACAATCTATATAAAAAATTGTTAGTGCTTTTTAAATTTCTGGATTTATTATCCCGACATTTACCCTGACATTTCTTACGACATTCTTACGACATTCTTACGGCATTTCTTACGGCATTCTTACGGCATTCTTACGACATTTCTTACGACATTTCTTACGGCATTTCTTACGGCATTTCTTACGACATTATCAGCGCCACATCAGCACCACATCGGTACTATATATAATATATTATTTATAAACATATAATTTTACAAAATTAGACAAAAAAGTCTTGCAGTGGCAAGACAAAAATGATATAATAATTATATAAATTTTAGGAGGGACATATGTTAGATGTAATAGAAGATACTAAAAATGAATTTAAGTTAGAATTAACCAATAAATTAGAAACTGAGGTAATAGCATTTTTAAATACTGAAGGTGGAAATATATATATTGGAGTAGATGATAATGGAGAAGTTGTTGGAATAAAAAAAGAAGAATTAGATATTCTTCAAAGAAAAATAAAAGACAAGTTAAATAACAATATTTCACCATCTATTGTTGGTTTATTTAAAATAATAGTAGAAAAAAAAGACGATAAGTGGTATATAAAAATAGAAATTAAGAGAGGAAATAAGAGACCTTATTACTTAGAAAAAATTGGAATGAATGAAAAAGGATGTTTTATGAGAGTAGGAAGTGCAGTTCAACACATGCCTAGAAATTTAGTTATGGGAGAATTTAGTGGAAGGGTAAAAAATTCTTTAGTAAAAATGGATTCGCCTACTCAAAAATTAACATTTTCACAATTAAAAATATATTATGAAGAAAAAGGATTTAAAATTGAAGATAATTTTTATGACCAGTTACATTTTTATAATGATGAAGGAGAATTTAATTATTTAGCCTACTTATTATCAGATAATAATTGGGTTCATATAGGGTATGGTAAATATAGAGAACCAGATGATGCTTATGATTTAATTGAACTTGAAGAATATGGATATTGTTCTTTGATTAAAGCAACCAAAAGAATACTTGAAAAAATAAAAATTGAAAATACAACTTATACAAGAGTTGGATATCCTGAAAGAAAAGAAATAAAAAAATATGATTATGAAGCAGTAAGAGAAGCAGTTATTAATGCTATGGTGCATAATTCTTGGACGATGGAAGGTTCACCAAAATTTGAAATGTTTTGTGATAAAATAGTAATTTCTTCTTTTGGAGGATTACAAGATGAAGTTACCGAAGAAAGTTTTTTAGAGGAAAATCTCTTCCTGTCAATCCTGAATTAATGAAAGTTTTTAAAGATTTAGAATTAGTTGAGGAGTTTGGTACAGGAATTAAGAGAATACTTAAAAGTTATGATAAAAGTTGCTTTGAATTTTCTCGTAACTTTATAACTGTTACTTTTCCTTTCAATAAAAATGATTTATGGGACGATAAAAAAGAAGAAGATAATAAGCCAAATATAGATAAAGTAGATATACCTGAATTATCAGAAACTCAAAAGGCAATTATTGAATTAATGTTAAAAGATTCTCGAATTACTCAGACTATAATTTCTAAAAAATTAAATATAAATATAAGAACAGTACAAAGAAATATTAAAAAATTAATGAATTTTAATATACTTAATAGAGTAGGTGCTACTAAAGGTGGAGAATGGATAGTAAATAATTATGAAAGAAAATAATAAAAAAGTAATAGATGAATACTTAGATTATTTAAAATATAATAAAAACTATAGTGATAAAACAATTCTTAATTATAAACTTGATTTAGAAGATTACTTTAAATTATTAGATAGAGAAGGAATTAAATATAAAGATGTAACTTATGATATACTTATGAATTTATTTCAATATTATGAGACTAAAAACTTAGTTAATAAAAGTGTCAGAAGACATATAAGTGCTATCAAAGGATTTTATAAATACTTAACTTTAGAAGGAATAATTCAAGATAATCCCTTTAACTTAGTTAGTCTTCCTAAAAGTGCTAAGAAATTACCAAGATATTTATCTTATAATGAATTACTTGAAATATTTCATAGTTTAGAAATTAAAACTCCTTATGATTTAAGAGATAGACTTATTTTAGAACTCTTATATGCAACGGGGGTTAGAGTTTCCGAGTTAACTGATATTAAATTATCTGATATTGACTATTCTAATCAAAGTATAAGAATACTTGGTAAGGGTGAGAAAGAAAGAATAGTTTATTATAATGATGTTGTTAAGGATTTATTAAAAGATTACTTAAAAGATTATCAACAATTAAATAAAAAAGGGGAAAATTACTTAATTTTAAATTATCATGGAGAACATTTAACAACGGCTGGAGTTAGTTATATAATAAATGAAGTAATTAAAAAAATTAGTTTTAATAAACATGTAACTCCTCATATGTTAAGACACTCTCTTGCAACCCACCTTTTAAATAATGGCTGTGATTTACTAACCGTTCAAGAATTACTTGGACATTCATCCATCTCAACAACAGGTATTTATACTCATGTAACTTTAGATGAAGTTAAAAAGGTTTATCAAAATTGTCATCCAAGAGGTGAAAAAAAGAATTAATCTTCTACCTGAATTGGGATAGATTTTAATTCTTCTTTTATTAAATTATCAAATTTCATAATACTAAGATAAAGAATAGTTGTTTTAAGTTCAATTTTTAAAACTTTATCATCAATATCTTTATAATTAGTAATAATTGGAATATCTAAAGTTCCTTTTATTTTCTTTAAATATTCACGTCCTTCCATGTCAAACCCTAAAACTCTTATATAATTAAGATGCATATCTTTAGGATTTTCTTTTAAATCAGCTAAAATATGTAAAAACATTCTGTTTAGTCTGGTATAAGTATATCTTTTAGATTTAACACTTTCAATTAACTCTTGATAAGAATTAACTTTAAAAATAACTTTTTTAATTTTTTTATCAATTCCTTCTGTAACATCATAGTAAGTGTCTAATTCATTTATATCAGTTATTAACTTATATTTTAATAATAAAAAGTAGTTATCTAAATAATTTCTGGGAATACTAAGTAAATCTTTAGTTTGTTTAGGGACATAGTTAGTAATATCAACATTTTCTAAATAAGCTTTTCTAATACTTGTTGCACTGGAAATAAGTTCGGATAATTCTTGATTTAGATATTCATTAGTTCTCTTTAAGGTTAGGGGTTTTATTTTGTAATTATTAAGCATAATAGTTTTAATATAAGAGATTGCTAAGATATCATTGGAGTATTCTAACTTTGTTCCTGTTAAATCATATAAAGCATTTGAAACACTGGCTGGATAACTATTTCCTAAATCAAGAAACTTTTTAACAAGCATATCATATTCTTTATTGTAGAGCATACAACGAGTTAGATTCTTAAAAATATCAATATCATTAGTTTCACTTCCAAAGACAAGATAATCCATGCCCAACTTTTCAAGAATAAAGACCGACTTTTCAG
This sequence comes from uncultured Bacilli bacterium, assembly GCA_947629475.1. GTDB lineage: Bacteria > Bacillota_I > Bacilli_A > RF39 > UBA660 > RUG591. The sequence goes on along the minus strand of CANRDV010000037.1, from coordinate 4,485 downwards.
CAAATAAATCAGCAGCAGAAGTTGCAAAGACAAAAGGGAGTTCAATAACTAAGTCAACTCCATAGATTAAAGCAAGTCTTGTTTTTTGCCACTTAGTTAAGAAAGAAGCATCACCTCGTTCTGTAAAACTTGAACTCATGACTAAAGTAATAAAAGAATTTGGAAACATATCTTTAATTCTTTGCAAGTGATAAATATGACCATTGTGAAAAGGATTGTATTCACAGATAATACCAACTTTTTCCATACACTTCACCTAAGTTAATTATACTAAATAATAAGAGAAAATTCAAATAATACTTGAATAAACCAATTAAAAAGTGTCAATTAAGTGTATTTTTAAAGATAAAAAGTGGAAAAAGTCGCTTAAAAAGTAAAAAATGCTTGTAAATTCTAAATTTATTTGCTATAATTTAATGGACACGCGAAGGAGGAATGAAAAATGGCAAAACTTGGGAATAGACAAAGAAAAACTTTAGTTTGTTCAGAATGTAATGAAGAAAACTATAGAACTAATAAAAATGTTCGAAATACAACTGAACGTTTAGAATTAAAAAAATATTGTAGCAAATGTCAAAAGCATACTGTTCACAAAGAGAAAAAATAATTGATAGGGTGATAATATGATAAATGTAAATGATTTTAAAATAGGAATGACTATTCAATACGAAGGGAATATTTATACAGTTTTAGAGTTTCAACATGTAAAACCTGGTAAAGGAGCAGCTATTGTTAAAGCCAAACTTAAGAATTTAAGAACTGGTTCAATTGCTGAATATACTTTTAATGCTGGAGTTAAGGTTGAAGCAGCTAGAATTGAAAAGAAACCAATGCAATTTTTATATTCTATGAATGATACTTATTATTTTATGAATATGAATGATTATGAACAAATAGAACTTCCTAAAAGTGTAATTGGAAATGATGCTAAACTTTTAAAAGAGAATTTAGATGTTGATATTATGTTCTTTGAAGGTGAAATGTTAGGTATGAATTTACCTGATAAGATTGCTATGAAAGTAACCCACACTGAACCTGGTGTTAAAGGAAATACAACTTCAACGGCTATGAAAGATGCAACTCTTGAAACTGGTTTAGTAGTTAAAGTTCCTATGTTTATTGAACAAGATGAAGTTATTTTGATTTCTAGTAAAGATGGAAAATATGTCTCTCGTGCATAATTTCTTTTTTTTAACCTTAAACTGACATTATTCGACATTAAGATTTTATAAAATATTCTTGGTGATTTAAATGAGGAGATTTTATATTTTTAATGTTAGAAGTGAATTACAAAATTTATATAAGGAGAACTATGATAATTTATATAAGATATTAAATAGTCTATATAATATGAGTAGTGATGAACTTGCGTATGGTTATAATTTATTTAAACAAATATGTATTAAGATAGATACTTTAGCAATTAATAATAAATTATATTTAAGAATGCATAATGATTTAGTTTATACTAAAATTGATAATGAACATGTTATTAATAATTTATATAAAGATGAAGTAAGTGTTTTAAAAGTTAAAAAAAGTCATATGGTATTAGATTGTAATACCTCTTATTCTTCGTTTTTTAGTTTACTACATGATTTTGGAGCTAATTTCTTTGTCTGTGACTTTGGAACAGGAGACTATTTCTTTTTATCGGATATTGAACTTATTGTAGATTGAAAAAGGAGATACTATGGATATAAAATTATTAAGAGAAAGTAAAATTCTTTGTTTAAAACTTAAAAGAGAAAAATTAAAGCAAGAGTTAAATTATTTATATAATTACCGAGAGTATTTATTAAATCAAAAAACTAAAGAAAAAGATAATGTTTTAGTTAAAAGACTAGTATTAAAGAAACCATTTATGGGAAAAATGCTAGAAGTATCTTAAATGTGTTGACTTTAATGGAAGTATATTATATAATGTAAATGTGATTGAGCTTTGGTAACCCGTGTGGACCAAGGCCGTTTTATTTTAAATAAAATTAGTTCTAATAAGAAATCTTTAACATATTCTTTAATGAGTGAGGGAAAAGAGTATGGATAAAAAAGAAATAATAAAAAACATTGCTTTAAGGTCAGGTGGAGATGTTTATCTTGGAGTAGTTGGAGCAGTTAGAACAGGGAAGAGTACCTTCATTAAGAAAGTAGTTGAAACTTTGATTGTTCCAAATATTCCTGATGAATATGAAAAGAAAAGATGTTTAGACGAGGTTCCTCAAAGTGCAGCTGGAAAAACAGTTATGACAACGGAACCTAAGTTTGTTCCGAATAATGCAATTGATATTAATATTGATGATTTTTCTTGTAAAATTAGATTAATTGATTGTGTTGGTTATATCATTGACAATGCTAAAGGAATTGAAGATGAAAATGGACCAAGAATGGTTAAAACTCCTTGGTATGATGAAATGATACCTTTTAAAGAAGCTGCTGAGATTGGAACTGAGAAAGTTATCAAAGAACATTCAACAATTGGAATTGTTGTTACAACGGATGGTTCAATTGGAGAATTTACAAGAAATGATTATCTTGATGCTGAAGATAGGGTAATTAATGAATTAAAAGAATTACATAAACCATTTATTGTTATTTTAAATTCAACGCATCCGGCACTACCTGATACCGTTAAGTTAGCTGAATCTTTAAAAGAAAAATACAATGTTCCGGTTATGCCAATTTCGGTTGATGATATGAGTGAACATGATATGTATGATATTTTAAGAGAGGCTTTATATGAATTTCCAATTATTGAAGTAAAAGTTAAACTTCCAGATTGGATTGCAGTTTTAAATCACAATCATCCAGTTAAGAAAGTTTATATCGATAAAATTAGAGAAAGTGTTGTAGAAATTGATAAACTAAGAGATGTTGAAAAGATAACTAGTCATTTTACAGAGATTGCCGAAATTGAAAAAGCATATCTTTCGAATGTTGACCCCGCAACCGGAGAAGTTATTGTAACTCTTGAAGCACCAGATGATTTATATAATAAAGTTTTACATGAAATTATTAATATTGATATAAGTAATAAAAAAGATTTATTAAAACTATTCCAAGAATATAGTATTGCTAAAACGGAATATGACCAGATTAAATATGCTTTAAAGATGGTTAAACAAACAGGATATGGAGTTGCAACACCAACTTTGAATGATATGAAATTAACAACACCTGAGATTACAAAACAAGGAACTAGATTTGGAGTTAAACTTCAAGCAACAGCTCCATCAATTCACATGATTAGAGTCGACGTTAATTCCACTTTTGAACCAATTATTGGTTCCGAACTTCAAAGTCGTGAGTTAATTAATCACTTAATGAAAGATTATGAAACAGACCCAGCGAACATTTGGAAAAGTGAAATCTTTGGAAGAAGTCTTGATGTAATTGTTCAAGAAGGTATTCAATCTAAAATAAGTTTAATGCCTGAAAATATAAGATTTAAACTTCAACAAACTTTAACGAAAATAGTTAATAGGGGAAGTGGCAACTTAATAGCAATTGTTTTATAAACTAGGTATTCCTAGTTTTTTCATATAAAGAAAAAATCAATTTTTTCAATTGATTTTTCCAAGAAGCCAGTCAACAGATACTTGATATTTCTTTGCAATTTGATAAACAAAAGAAGTTGTAATTAGAACTTTTCCATTTTCATATGCACTTAAAGTAGAATGAGTAGTATTTAATTCTTTAGCAAGTTTTTCTTGCGTAAGACCACTCTTTAATCTTAATTCTTTTAATCTTTGTGCCATAACTTTTAAATCAATGCATTTATTTATTGGATTATATTCTTTAGATTTAGTTAATCCTAGAATATAATCAATACTTACATTAAAAAAATTAGAATATTTATTGAGTTTCCGAAGAGGAATAGTATCTCTTCCAGTTTCCCAATCTGAAATAGAAGTTCTACTTGGAACACCAAGTTCTCCGGCTAAGTCTTCTTGCGACATGTCAGCATCTTCTCTTAAGGATTTTAATCTTTTTATATTCATATATCTACCACCAACTTAATTTTCCCATTTTATTTAGAAATATTCTCAAAATGTCGAAAAATACGACAAAATAAAATGAAAATATTAAATTTTAAAAGAAATTTAGTTAAATTAATAAATTAAAGAATTTTTAAATTTAATTGATATTGTATTATATATAAGATTTTGTTTATACTAAATATAGTAAAAAATATAATATAATACATATATTTTGAATATAATAAATTAGTCTAGATATAATTTTTTAAAAATATTTTTAAAAAAAGTTAAAAAAAACTTGACATTAGAGAATTACTAGTATAAAATATTAAATGTTGTTGCAGATTATGTCTGGCTAGCTCAGTTGGTAGAGCAACTGACTCTTAATCAGTGGGTCTAGGGTTCGAATCCCTAGCTGGACACCATATTTATGTAAATGGGCTTGTAGCTCAGCTGGTTAGAGCGCACGCCTGATAAGCGTGAGGTCGATGGTTCAAGTCCATTCAGG
>CANRDV010000036.1 GCA_947629475.1 uncultured Bacilli bacterium | reverse complement strand
AAAAGCCTTATTTTATAAGACTTTAGACAATTATTAAATTGTTACGAACTGATATTTAGATTTCCCCCTGAAGGAGCCGAGAGGCTCCACTTTTTGTTTGCAAATCCTTGATATATAAGGACTTTTAAAAAAAGTTTTAGAAAAAATAAACAACAAAAAAACAACATACTTATGGCAAAATTATTGCTTTTTTTTTAGTTTGGTGTTAAAATATACACTTGATTGGAGGCTACTATTGAAAAATGTTGTTTTAGTGGGACTAGGTCCTCACGCTAAACGAATATATGTTAATTTTTTAAAAAAATATGGGCTTACTTTATCTCTTTTAATTGAAGTAGAAAATAATAAAAATTACACTCTTGAATATTTAAAAGAAAATGATTTTTCAAAAACGAAAACTTATTTTGTTCCAAGTAAAGAAGCTAACTTTGAAGAATTAAGTTTAAAAGTTTCAAAGGATTTAAGTGATTTAATAGAAAAATATTCTATTAATTATGCAATTATCTCTACTGAACCAAAAGCTCATTTTGCGTATGCTAAATTCTTTTTAGAACATGATATTAATATTTTAATGGATAAACCAATTACTTTACCAATTAATTTTAATGATAATTCAATCATTATTTCTAGAGTAGAAGAGCAATATAATTATTTATGCAATTTATATAAACTTAAAAAAGATTATTTAAACTTTACTATTATGTGTCAACGTCGCTTTCATCCTGGTTATATATATGTAAGAAATGTGTTAAAAGAAGTTATTTCAAAATATCAAGTTCCTATGACATATATTGATATTTATCATAGTGATGGAATGTGGAATATGCCTGATGAATTTTTTTCAAGAGAAAATCATCCATATAAATATGGTTATGGCAAACTATTTCATAGTGGTTATCATTTTGTCGATTTGTTAGCATGGTTTTTAGAGTGCAATGATTGTTTAAAAAATGAAACCATAAATAAAGTAAAATTAGTTACTAGTGATTTCAAACCAAGTGATTTTTTTGAAACTATAAATAATGAAGTTTATAAAAATTTTTTTGGAAGAGATTATAGCAATATATTAGATAATAAATCAAAAGTAGAAAATTTTGGTGAATTGGATTTTTATGCTAATCTTGACTTTGAAAATAATAATCGAAAAATAACTCATGCTTCTATATCAATGTTGCAAAGTGGCTTTTCTAAAAGAGCATGGGCAGACTTGCCAGATGATACTTATAAAGCTAATGGACGAGTAAGACATGAACGACTTAATATTCATGTTGGTCCTCTTTTAAATATTCAAATTCATAGTTATCAATCTCACGAGATAAATAAAACATCTGATATTAAAAAGTATGAAGTTGGCTCTTTAGAACATTTTGATATTTATATTTTTAGAAATACTGATTTAATTGGTGGTAAAGAATTTGAAAAGGTAAGTATTAAAGATTTAGAATCTAAACAAGATGCATATTATTTAGGAAATAATGAAAAAGCTCGTGAATTTTGTTTTAAAGAATTTATTAATGATCAAAAAGGAGAATCGGATTTGTTAAAACATAATAAAAGTATTTTGTTATTGACCAAATTACTAGAAGCTCAAAATGCTAAAACTACCAGATTGGAATTTGAATGGAGTAAGAATCATGAATAAAGTAGTAGTAATAGGTGGAGGAAAAGTAGGAGTTACTATTTTATATACTTTGCTTTTAGATTCATTTTTAAATTTAGATTTAGTTTTAATTGATAATCATAAAAAACGTGCCTTAGGAAATATTCTTGATTTTGAACATGTTATTCGTGACAATAGAAAAAGAATAAAATTAGGTTCTTATTCTGATTTAAATGATGCTTCGATTTTAGTAATAGCAGCTGGCATTAAACCTAATAAAAATCGTAATTTATTTCTTAAAGAAAGCTATTTGATGATTAAAAAAATTATGGATCAAGTTAAAAAAACAACTTTTAAAGGCTTTATTATTGTTGTTTCTAATCCAAATGATGTTTTAACAACCTATGTTGCTAAAAATTACTTTGCTTCAGATAAAGTTATAGGAACAGGCACTTATCTTGATACGATAAGATTGAAAAGTTACTTATCTATTAAGTATCAATTAGATATTCAAAAAATTGATGCATTTGTCTATGGAGAACATGGTGAAGAACAATTTATTGATTTTTCAAATATAAAAATAAATGATAAAAAAATAAATATAAAGAAAAATGAGCAAGAAAAAATATCACTTTATATTAAAAATGAAGCATCTTTAATTGTTGATAATAAAGGGTATACTAATTATGGAATTTCTAAGTGTGTTTTAGATCTTATAACAATTTTAATTGAAAATTCAACTAAATCTATTGTAGTTTCTAGTTATGATTTAGTCAATAATGTTTCTTATGGACAAAAAATTAAAATAAACAATTATCAAATTCAAAAATTACCACTTTCTAAAAAATATCAAGAAGAAATTAATAAAAGCATTGCTAAAATTAAAAAGGAATATGAAATTTTAGTAGGTAAAGAAATCATTGGAATAGATTTAGATGATACCTTAACTGATCTTCAAACTTATATGTTGGAAGAAGCATACAGGTATGATAAAATAATACATGGTAAAGGCATTGTTGATGATAGTAAATATTTAATTGGAGAAAAATTTGGCTGGAGTGATTTAGAAAAGGAAGAATTTTTTCAAAAATATCGTATTAAGGCTATTGAAAAAGCAACAATAAGGAAAAATGCTAAAAAAGTTTTGCAAAAATTAATAGATTTAGGTTATCAAATTATAATTATTACGGCAAGAAGTCCAAAATATTATAATAATCCTTATGAATATACTAAAAAATGGTTAGAAAAAAACAAAGTTCCTTATACAAAATTAATAGTTGATTCTAGTAATAAATTAGATATTTGTTTAAGAGAAAATGTTTCAATTTTTATTGATGATATGCCTAGTAATTGTTTAGAAGTAAAAAATAATAGCAAAATAAAAGTTTATATGATGGATAATGGTAATAATTTTTGTAAAGATATTCCTAAAATAAAAGATTATTTAGAATTTTATGAGGTGATTGTAAATGGAAAATAAAGTAAAAGCTATTTTTGTTGATAGTGAAGGAACTTTAAAGACAAAATCAAAAGGTATAACGCAAGATATTAAAGATTTTGTAGCAAAATTAGAAGCAATTGGAATTCATGTTGTTATAACAAGTGGTTTGCCTAGATTTATAACGAAAAAAATTAGTTTAAATGTAAATGCATCTAAATATCTTATTTCTTCTAATGGGGCTGATATTTATAATCATAAAGAGGCAAAAAGTATTGTATCTACTTATCTTATGGACAGTTTTGTTCAAGAATTATATAATAGATGTAATTCAGAATTTAATTTAATTTTCGGAACAGGAGAAGAAGAATATGTCAATACTTTTAATCCATATAGTAAAAATGCTAAAGTTATTAATAGTCCTTCTGAATTAATAGGGAAGGGTATATATCAATGTCATATAAGTCAAAGAGATTTAAAAACAGATACTAATAATCTTGATAAGGATATAAAAGAGTCTATAGGAAATATTGAATTATCTTTATTATTAGGGGCTGAATTGTATAATAAATTATTAAATAACAAAAATCAATTTACAAATTTAGAAACTATAGAATTAGAAAAAATAGTAAGAGCTATCCGATTCATTAAACTTCAAAATTTAAGAAAAGAAATTTTAACTTTTTATAGCGATTATGTCAGGGTAGGAAATGAAGGTGTTGATTTTAGAAACTTTCAAATTCAAGGAGAAATCCCATGGTTTTCTTTAAATAGAAAAGGGGTTAATAAAGGAAATGCAATTATACAATTATGTAAATATTTAGGAATATCTTTAGATGAAGTAATTGCATTTGGAAATGACTATAACGATAGATCTATGATGGAAGTTGTAAAAACTTTTATTTGTCCTAGTGATAGTATTGAAAGTATTACGACTAGTGATAAAAGCTTAATTTATGATAGTCGTGATGGTATTGCTAAAGTATTGGAGAAAGTATATGAAAGAAATAGATGAAAATGAAATAATTGCTATTATTAAAGATAGTGATGTTGGTTATCAAAATAAAGAATTAAATAATCCAGAAATTCGTTATGCAGCAAGAGGAATAGTTATTAATAAAGATGGTGATATAGCCATATTTAACAAAAAGAAAAAGAATGAATATAAATTACCCGGTGGTGGAATTGAAAGTGATGAGAAAATAGAAGTAGCCTTAAAAAGAGAAATCTTAGAAGAGACAGGTTGTTTAGTTGAAATAGAAGACTTTTTAGGAATTACAATAGAAGAAAAATCCTTGACAAATTTTAAGCAAATTTCATATATATTTACATGTTTTGTTACAGAAGATACCAAAGTAACTCATTTAACAGAAAAAGAAAAAGCTGAAGGTGGTAGTTTAATTTTTGTATCTCCGAAGGAAGCGTTTGATTTAATTAGTAATTCTTTTAATAATTTAAAAGGCTCAGAATATGATAATTTATATCGTAGTTTATTTATGGTAAAACGTGATGCTTTGATAGTTTCCTATTATTTAAATATGAAAAGAGAAAAAATAAATAAAAAATAAATATTCAAACAACAAAAAAACAACATTTTTTAGAAATTAAATGCAAAATCGTGCCATTTCAGGCTAGTGGATGCCATTTGAAACCCTTATAGAATAACGGATAAAATCTCATTCTAAAGAAAATATCCACCCCCTGAAGGAGCCGAGAGGCTCCACTTTTTGTTTGCAAATCCTTGATATATAAGGATTTTTTAAAAAAATATTTGGAAAAATAAACAACAAAAAAACAACATTTTTTTAAATTAAGTATAAAATAATGATGATAGATAAAATTATAATTAAACTTTATATAGGAATTTTTTACTAAAATAGTACAAATAATATTAAATAAGGAGTATAATATATTTTATAAGGAGCTGATTATATGGAGGAAAAAGAAGTTATAGAAGCTATAGAGTATGTAAAAAAATATAAAACTGAAACTAATAGAATTGAAGTTAAGAAAGCTTTGGGTGGATTTCCAACATGTTATGATACTTTTTCTAGTTTTTCTAATAAATATGGTGGAATAATAATATTTGGAATTGATGAAAGTAAAGATTTTGAAATAACTGGAGTATATGATATTAATGATTTGCAAAAGAAAATATCATCTTTATGTAATGATTCAATGGAGCCAATAATTAGACCTGATATATTACCAGTTGAATATGAAGGAAAGCAATTATTAGCTGCTAAGGTTGATGAAGTATCTTAAAATAAAAAGCCTTGCTATTATAAGCCAAAAGGTTTAAAAGGTGGATCTTATACGAGAATTGGTGATAGTGATTCACTTATGACAGATTATGAAATTTATGCTTTACAAAGTTATAAAGATCATATTTTTGAAGATATTAGACCTAATAAAAGGGCTAATTTAGATGATTTAAACAAAGAATCGTTAGAAGAATATATTAATAAAGTTAAAATGGAAAAACCTAATTTTGCAAAGAATAATTATAATAAATGTTTAAAATTAAGTGGAATAATTGATATAAGTGAAGATAATATTTATCCAACTTTAGCTGGTACACTTATTTTTGGAGAATATCCTCAAAGTTTTTATCCACAATTATTTATTGCTTGTGCTGTTATTCCAGGAACAGAATTAGGAGAAGTAGGTACTTTAGGAGAAAGATTTTTAGATAATAAAAGAATCGAAGGAACAATCGAAGAAATGTTAGAAGGCACTATGAATTTCTTACAAAGAAATATGAAAACTAGTGTGATTATTAATTCCGATGGTAAAAGAACGAATCGCACGGAATATCCAATGGAGGCATTAAGAGAGGCAGTAGCCAATGCATTAATTCATAGGGATTATAGTACTCAAACTGAAAATGCTTATATTTCTGTATATATGTATAAAGATAGAATTGAAATAATAAATCCTGGTGCTTTATATGGAACGAATAGAATAGAAAAATTAGGTACAGCAACAACTATGGAAGCGAGAAATACAACTATAGTAAGAATACTTGAAGAAAAAGGTTCCGTTATTGAGAATAGACATTCTGGTATTCCTACTATGAGACGTGAAATGAAGAATTATGGATTACCAGAACCTGAATTTTATGAAGAAAGAGATAGTTTTAAAGTAATATTTAGAAATACAAATGTAGTCCATAGTGGACAACAAACTAATCATATTGATGGACAACAAAGTGGACATCAAACAACAATAGAATATTATAAAGATAAGGTTCTAGAGTATTGTCGGGAACTGTTAATTTATAAATTTTTTGCACCAATAAATCGAGAATTTGGAAAAAATAAAGTAGCCAAAGGAGATAAAATAGGTTATAATAACAACAATAAAATTTTAAAATTTATTTTAACTAGAGTTAATGCTCTAGTTTTTAAATGGTATAAAAAAGGAATTAACTTAAATAAAGCTAATTCCTGTACCACTAGGTTATTTGCACATAAACTCAACAAAACCAAATAACCTCAAAGGACGGATATATGATAGCATTAAATAATAAAATAATCAAGCAATATTTGCAATATTTGCAAAAAAGTTATAAAATCTTACTTAGACGAGTAAATGCAACTACTGTATTAAAAATTGCATTTACTCGTCTAAGTAAGAAAATAATTTTAAATTTCATAAAAATAGTATCCAAATTAAAATTAAAGTGTTATAATATATCATGCAAAGGGGTGATATGATATAATGTTTAATGTCAAAAGAGCTTGTGTTGTTTTAGGTATTATTTGTTTATTCATTGGATCTTTTGTTGGAGTTTATGTTTTTGAATATCAAGGTGATACTAATATAAGTAAACCTAATAAAGAAAATGAACCTAGTAAACCAATTGAAGAAGAACCAAGCGAAAAAGAACCAAGCGAAAAAGAACCAAGCGAAAAAGAACCAATTGAAGAACCAGAATATATAGATTATTTAAAAGAAAATGGAACTTTTGAATTACCAATTAATGGAGCATCTGGATATGCAGCAATTGATATGGAATTAAAAGAAAATAAGAATGATAATTCTAAAACTTTAGATACAATTAAAGCTGGAAGTGGATTTACTATTCTTAAAGAAGAAGGAGATTATTTTCAAGTAAATTATAATGCTAAGATAGGATATCTTAAACATCAATTATGTTTTATTAATTTACCTGATATTATTCCATCTATTGTTTATAATATTACAAACTCAAAATCTTCTAAAATGGTATCATCTGGTATAAATATTCCTAATATTACAAATGAAAAATTATATGATGCTTATAAGTATAATGCTAGATTTGATACTAAAGAATATATTGTTCCAGTTTTATATTCAATGGCTAAAAAAATAGCAACTGCTCAACACTATGCGATGGAAGAAGGCAACACCCTAATTATTTATGAAGCTTTTAGACCTTATGAAGTTCAAAGAAAGATTGTTAATAATTTAAGTGAATTAGCCCTTAATAATCCAATTGTAAATGAAGGAATAACTACAGCACCTTGGTCTATGGTATGGTTTATTTCAACCGGAATTTCTAATCATCAAAGAGGATGTGCAATTGATGTTTCTTTAGGAAAAATAATAGAAACAGAAGAAAAACATTTAGGTAATTATATATATAAAGATATAACTAAATATGAAGAATATGTAATGTTTACTAATATGCATGAATTAAGTATAGCTTCGGTTATTTATCCTTATCAAGTTGATTCTTCATCAAAAGAAGCTTGGAAAAATGTTAAGTTATTAGATAATGTTAATCCAGAAGCTAGAACCTTACAAGGTTATTGTACAAAAGCAGACTTATCACCACTTGCTTCTGAATGGTGGCATTTCAATGATTTAGATAGTTTAAAAAATGCAGTTAGTAAAGGAAACTTTTTAATAGAAACTAACTATAGTATGTCTTTAGAAGAGACCAAGAAATAGGAATTTTATGCAAATAATTTTAGGTAAAAGTGCTGGCTTTTGTTATGGAGTTAAAAGAGCTGTAGATGGTGCAAATAGAATGTTAGAAAATAAGAATCCACTTTATTCTTTAGGTGAAATTGTTCATAACAAAGAAGTAACTAAAAGTTTAGAAGATAAAGGTTTGATATTTATAGATGATATTAAGTATTCAAAAGGAGATACCATTATCAGAGCCCATGGTGTTGCAAGTAATATATATGAATATGCTAATAATAATCAAATAAATTTATATGATTTTACCTGTCCTAGAGTTTTAAAAATTCATAATATTGCATTAGAATATAAAGATAAAGGGTATTATATAATTTTACTTGGTAGTAAAAATCATCCTGAAAATATAGGTACCATTAGTTATTGTGGAGTTAACTCTTGTATAGTTGAAGATATAAAAGAATTAGATAATATATTATTAAAATTAAATAATTTTTCTAAAGTATTAGTAATTGCTCAAACAACATTTAGTTTAAAGAAATATTTTATTATAAAAAATTATCTTGAAAATAATATAAATAGAAATATTGATATAGTATTTAAAAATACTATTTGTAAAGCAACAGAAGTTAGACAAAAAGAAACGGAAGAAATATCTAAAAAAGTCGATTTTATGATAATAATAGGAGGAAGAAATAGTTCTAATACTAAGAAGTTATATGAAATAGCAAGTGAAAATACAAAAACTATTTGTATAGAAACTTATCGTGACTTGGATTTAAGTAGTTTAGATGGAGTAGAAAAACTAGGAATTATGGCTGGTGCTTCAACTCCTAAGGAAAGTATTGATGAAGTTACCCAGATAGTATCTAACTATAAAGCAAAAGTTTATAAAAAGTGATAGCAATATCCTTTTTCTTTTGCTATAATATAGATATATGAGGTGATTAAATGATAGAAGAATTACAAAAGATGATAGATGAATCAAATAATATAGTATTCTTTGGAGGAGCCGGAGTTTCTACTGAAAGTGGAATTAAAGATTTCAGAAGTAAAGATGGACTTTATAGTGAAAAGCAGAAATATCCCCCAGAATATATGTTAAGTCATGATATGTTTTATAGACATCAAGAAGAGTTTTTTGAATATTATAAAAATACTTTTAATTTAAAAGATATTAAACCTAATATTACACATGAATATTTAAAAAAATTAGAAGATAAAGGTAAACTTAAATTAATTGTAACTCAGAATATTGATGGATTACATGAAATGGCTGGAAGTAAAAACATTGCTCTTTTACATGGAACAATCTATAAAAATCATTGTCTTAAATGTAATAAGGAATATTCAAGTGACTATGTCTTTAATAGTAAAGGAGTTCCTAAATGTGAATGTGGAGGAGTAATAAAACCTGATGTTGTTTTATATGGAGAAAGTTTACCGGAAGAAGACTTTGCAAGAGCAATTAAAGAAATAAGTAAAGCTTCCATGTTAATTGTTGCCGGTACTTCTTTAACAGTTGAACCAGCAAGTAGCCTAGTTAATCTTTTTAATGGTAAATATTTAGTAATAATAAATCGTGATAAAACAAGATACGATTATAAAGCCAATTTAGTTATTCATGATTCTTTAAAGAATATTTTTTCCAAATTAAGGTGACTTGACAAGATTAGTAATTTTCTATAAAATATATGGAAGTAGGTGGTTTATGAAAACAAAAAATATCTTATGGGGATTAGTCTTAGTAATCCTTGGAATAATCTTAGGAATAAATGCAACGGGAATAATTAAAATTGATATCTTTTTTCCTGGTTGGTGGACACTATTCATGATTGTTCCTGGTTTAATCGGACTTATAAGTGAAAGCGATAAAGTAGGTAACTCTGTTTTAGTATTAATTGGAGTCTTTCTATTACTAGCATCTAATAACATAATTGATTTTTCAATGATTTGGAAATTAGTCTTACCAGCAATTTTAGTAATCGTAGGTTTATCTTTAATCTTTAAAGAAAGTTTTAAACCTAAAGTTAAAATAAAAGATTCTGATTTAAAAGAATATATAGTAACATTTTCAAATCAAGACTTAGACTTTACAAATGAAGAATTTAAAAACTCTAAAATGTCATCTATCTTTGGAAGTATTAAATGTGATTTAAGAAATGCTAAAATAAAAGATGATACAGTTATTAAAATTGAAGCAATCTTTGGAAATATTAATCTAATAGTACCAAGTGATTATCAAGTAAAAATAACTTCAAATTCAATATTTGGAGGAGTTAAGAATAAAACTAAAAAGAAAGATACTAAAAAAATTATTTATATAGATGCTATGTGTTTATTCGGAGGAGTTGAAGTTAAATGAATGATAAACAAAAAGTAATTAGAATATTTGCTATTTCATTAGGAATATTTTTAATAATTGCTATATTTTGGATTTTATTTTTTACAATTACATCTCTCTTTAACTTATTTAATAATGATAATTTATTAGAATTTGATAAATTATTTGAATTAAATAATAATTATAGTATAACTAACTTAGATATTGAACTAGGATATACTAATTTAATTATTAAATCAGGAGAAGAAGTAAAATGTGAAACTAATAATTCAGATATTTTAATTAAAGAATCAAATGGAAGATTAATAGTTCGAGAAAAAAGTAAAAAAATATTTAAAAATAAAAATGATTATAAAGTTGTTATTTATGTACCTAAAGATATAACTTTTGAAGAAGTTAATTTGGAAGCAGGAATAGGTAAGATGGAAATTGAAAAGTTAAATACTAATATTTTAGATTTAGAATTTGGAGCTGGAGTAGCAACTATTAATGAATTAAATGTTATGTATGATGCTGAAATAAATGGCGGAACTGGTAAATTTGAACTTTTAAATGGAGAAATAAGAAATTTAGATTTAGATATGGGAATAGGTAAAATTTCAATTACTTCAAAAATTTTAGGAAGTTCTAATATTGATGCTGGAGTAGGAGAATTAGACCTTAATATCTTAGCATCAAGAGATGATTATCGAATAAAAGCAGATGGGGGAATAGGTTCAATTTATCTTGATAATGAAAAAATTACAAAGAATAAATACTACGGAAATGGAACAAATTATATTGAAATAGATGGGGGAATTGGAAAGATAAACTTAAATTTTAACAATTAGTTAAAAGTTTTTCTTTTTTTTCATATACTACTATGATATAATTAGTTTGTATTAAAATATAGAAAGGAGATAATAATTTATTTATTATCGGTTTAGGATTATGCAGATTAAAGATATACTTGATAAAGATTCAAATATTAAATTTAATAATATTGTTTTAAATTCCAAAGATGCTAAGAAGGGAGATTTATTTATTCCCTATGGTGGAATTGAAGATAGAACAATGTATATAAGAGATGCCTTAGCTAAAGGATGTAGTGCTGTTATTACAGATAAAGATTATGAAGATGATATAGGAAAGGTTTTTAAAGTAAGTAATTTAGATAAAGAAATAATTCATATATTTAATAAATATTATGATTATCCTTTACATGGTATAAAACTAATCGGAGTAACAGGAACAGATGGTAAAACAACCGTTTCCAGTGTTTTAAGTAATCTTTTAGATGCTCCTAGTTTAGGAACTAATGGATTTATTTTAAACTCTAAAAGTAAACCTTTAAGTAATACAACACCTCCAATTGACGTGTTATATAAATGCTTTAAAGAAGCAAGTGATGCTAAATGTAATCATATAGTAATGGAAGCATCGAGCGAAGCGTATCTTACAAGAAGACTTGGAGACCTTCCTTTTGATATAGCAATATTTACAAATATCACGAAAGACCATCTCGATAAACATAAAACATTTGAAAACTATTTAGAATGTAAATTAGAATTATTTAAACATAGTAAAATAGGTATTTTAAATCATGATAGTAAGTATTACTATGACTTTCGTGATGCATCCCGTGAATCTTATTCCTATGGTTATAAAAGAGGATCTGATCTTAGAATAATTAGTCAAAGATTATATATTGATAGGTCAATTATTACTTTTAAATATCAAAATAAAAAATATAAACTAACTTATCCTTTATTAGGTGGTTTTAATGTCTATAATATAGCAAGTATTATTCTAACTATGTTAGTTTTAGGTTATAAAATGGAAGACATATTTGAAAGATTTAAAAATATTAAACAAGTTAAAGGTAGAATGGATATAGTTTATAATAAAGATTTTAGTATTGTTATAGACTATGCTCATACAACTAATTCAACAACCAGTGTTTTAAAGTTCTTTCGAAAATGGAATAAGAATATTATAACAATTGTAGGTTCTGCCGGAGGCAGATATAAAGAAAAAAGAAAAGAAATAGGTAAGGTTGCCCTAAGGTATTCAAAGAAAGTAATATTTACAATGGATGACCCAAGATATGAAGACCCATCTAAGATAATAGATGATATGTTAAGTAATACAACCAGAACTAATTATTTAAAAATGATAGATAGAGAAGAAGCTATTAAAAAAGCTATTGATATTGCTAAAAAAGGAGATTTAATCTTAATTCTTGGTAAGGGTGGAGATAGTTATATGTTAGTGGAAGATAAAAAAATACCTTATAGTGATTATGAAACTGTTGAAAAAATACTCAAGTTATGATATGATAATATAGAAAATAGGAAAGGATATGATGGTTATGAAATATGTTAACAATATGTCAACCTGGGGGGGGGACTACTAAATAAGTATCTTTTTAACCATATATTAAAAGAGTAAACACATATATCATAGTAGTTATACTATGCTTTTATGTGTTTTTATATTTTAATGGAGGTTAAAAAAATGAAAAGAAATAGAAAAGAAATATTTAGTATAAAAAAATTAAAAATATTTTTATTTGTATTAGCATTATTAAATATAATGAATATTGTTATCTTAATAGGTAGAAATCAATCTTATGCTTTTTTTAGAAGAACAGTTTCTTCTAAAAGAATAATAGAAATACATACTGCTAAAGAGTTTCCATCAAAAGGAAAATTAGCAACAGAAGTAGTAAAAGAAACAATAGAAAAAGAAAAAGGTGTAACTGGAGTAACCGATGATAATGAAGCAGTTAAAAAAGAAAATGCTAGTATAAGAGAGTATAGGTATTCGGGAACTAATGTTGATAATTATGTTTATTTTAATTGTGAAGATGGAAAAGAGCAAAGCTCAGAAAGTTGTGAATTATGGAGAATACTTGGTGTATTCAAAGATGGTGGAGAAGAAACAGTTAAAATAGTAAGAAATACAGTACTACAATATGATGAAATGCCAACTACATATACTTACAAAGATGGAAAGTCATACAATATTAAATTAAATAGTACATCATATAATCGAGCATATTGGAATAATGTAAAAACAACAACTTATAGCGATTGGACAACAGCAGGCTTAATGTACTGGTTAAATTCAGAAGGAAATAGTGGTGGCTATATAGAAACATTAAGCGAAACCGCTCAAGGGATGTTAGCAGAAAAGACTTATTATTTAGGTATGTTTAAAAGTGCAAGCGATACTACAACTTCAGTTTATACAAGTGAAAGAACATCAAGCAACATTTATAGTACAAGTAAACCAACTTGGTCAGGAAGAGTTGCTTTGATGTATCCAAGTGATTATGGATATAGTGCAAGCAGTGATTATTGGAAAGATACACTTTTAATAAATTATAACGATCAAGCATCTTCAACAAGTTGGCTAAGTGAATTACATAATGATTCCGTTTGGTTATTAAATCCAATTTCAGATGGAGATAATAATGTTTCAGTAGTTAGAACAAATGGAAGTGTAAACTATAGTACAACAGTAGGAAGTGCTGGAGTTAGAGTTGCTTTGAATTTAGTACCAGAGGTATTGATATCAAAAGGACAAGGAACTTCTTTAGAACCATATCAATTAACCCTTGGTAGTGGTTCAACTCAAGGTAAGACAACTTTAAGTTTTGACCCTTCAAGTTTAACGTTAGAAGTAGGAGAAAAAAAGACATTTAAAGTAAAAGCAAATACAGCTGGTAAATTTGAAATAACTTCAAATGGAGGTAGTACAGCAACTGCAACATTTGAGCCTGCAAGTGGAACTGAAACAACTGTAACAGTAACCGGAGTTAGTGATGGCACCACTACATTAACAATTAAGTTTACCCCAGATGATTCTAATTATCAAGAAAAAACAGCTTATTACAATGTAAATGTAAGTCAAAAAAAGGTTGAAAAACCAACTTCAGCAGCTTGTAAATCAAATTTAACTTATACAGGTGAACTTCAAAACTTAGTTTCTAATACAGCTCCAACAGGATATACTTATTCAAATTATCAAAAAACAAATGCCGGAACTTATCAAGTAACAGCAACTTTAAAAGATGGATATATGTGGAGTGATTCAACAACAGCAAATGTTACATTTAATTGTACAATTAATCCTAAAGAAACAACTTTAACATATGAACCAACAAGTTTAAAAGTTACCAAAGGAAAGAGTAAAACTGTAAAAGTTACAGCACCAACTTCTGGAACTTGGACAGTAGAATCAAATTCTACATCAAAAGCGACAGCAACTAGAACTCCTACAAGTGGAACCGAAACAACTATAACAGTAAATGGACTTCTTGAGGGTGAAACAACTTTGAAAATTACATTTACACCAACAACTTCAAATTATAAAGAAAAAGTTGATACTTATAATGTATCAATAACAGATATTTCTACAGCAGTTAAAGTAGTAAAAGATACTTTAGGAAAAGACGGAGGAATAATCGGAGTTACTAATGATAATCAATTAGTAACAGAAGATAATGGTAATATAAGAGAATGGAGATATGCTGGAGCAAGTGTTAATAATTATGTTTACTTTAATTGTTCAAGTACAATTCAAAATGCAACTAACTGTGAGAAATGGAGAATAATTGGAGTATTTAATGATAATGGAGTAGAAAAATTAAAAATAATGCGTAATGCCATTTTAAATACCGCTGATTTATTTCCAACTGAATATGAAGCAAATGGTACAACTTATAATATAAAAGCAACTTCTACTAGTACAGCATATTATAATAAGAAAACATCAGGCACTAACAATAATGATTGGACAACATCAGGTTTAATGAATTGGTTAAATTCTAAGGGAAGTAGTGGAGGATATTTAAATTCTTTATCAAATTCTTCATTCAACATGATATCAGAATCAACTTATTATTTAGGTAATATTACTTATCGAACAGATACACCAAATTTAGCTTATGAACATGAAAGAGATGCTAGTAATATTTTTAGTGGTAATAAGGCAATTTGGTCTGGTAAAATAGGACTTTTATATCCAAGTGATATAGGATATGCTGTAAATGATAGTGATATCTGGAAGAATACGGCATTATATGATTATAATGGAAGTACACCTAAAGCTAAAAGTTGGATGTATCAATCTGCTAGTTTAAAAGATGAATTCCTTTTATCTCCAACTGAGAATAGTACTGAAACAGTTGTTAATAAGAGTGATGGATATATAAATTATAATAGTGTTACTAAAGCTGCAAGTGTTAGACCTGTTGTTTATTTAAAAGCAGGTGTTATTATAACAAATGATGGAGATGGCTCATCAACAAACCCATATGTGTTAGAATATGATGAAACTTCAGTAGAGCAAAAGGTAACAACCTTTAGTTATAATCCTTCAAATATAAGTGTAGAAAAAGGTTCAAGCAAAACATTTACAGTAACTGCTAATAACTCAGGAACATGGAATATAACATCAAATTCTACTTCAACAGCAACAGTAAGTTATTCATCAACAGTAAGTTCTTCAAAAACAGTAACAGTAAATGGAGTTGGAGCAGGTTCAACAACTTTAACTATTAAATTCACACCATCAACTAATGAATATACATCTAAAACAGATACTTATAATGTTACAGTTACTGAGTCAAAAATATCTGTGGCAAAACCAACAGAGGCAATGTGTAAACCAGATTTAGTATATACTGGTAGTTCACAGAATTTAGTATCAAACACAAATCCAACAGGATATACTTATACAAACTATCAAAAAACAAATGCCGGAACATATGCAGTAACAGCAACATTAAAAGATGGATATATATGGAGTGATGGTTCATCATCAACTGTAAATTTCAATTGTACAATCGATGCCAAAGAAACAACCATAAATTATAATCCAACAAGTATAAGTGTAGAAAAAGGTTCAAATAAATCTTTTACAGCAACAGCATCTACATCAGGAACATGGAGTATAATATCAAATTCTACTTCAAAAGTAACAGTAAGCTATTCATCAGGAAGTAGTACATCAAAAACAGTAACAGTAGATGGAAAAGAAGTAGGTTCAACAACTTTAACAATAAAATTTACTCCAACAAGTACGAATTATAAGTCAAAAACAGATACTTATAATGTTACAGTAACATCATCAACAAGTTCAAATGATTTTTCAGATAAGATTAAAGATTCGATTATTATTCATACAACCGAGTCATGTAATCCGATTGTAGAAGATGACGAAACAACCTATTTCTCAGGAACAAATGATTGTGTAAACTTTAATTATATATGGTATTCCGGAAAACTATGGAGAATAACAGCAATCAATCAAGATGGAACAATGAAAATGATAACACAAGATGTAATAACAGCAATAAATTGGGGAGCAAATACAACATATAAAGATTCTTGGATATATCAATGGTTAAATGAAGATTTCTTAGATACCTTAGAAAATCAAGAGAATATAATAGTACAAGATGCCAAGTGGTATGCAACAGCAGATAATAGTTCAAAACCAGCAAAACCAACAGGAGTAACAATAGATGGAAAAGTTGGATTATTAAATGCATATGAATATACCCAAGCCTATAAAAATGCAAGCACTAGTACAAATTATTTAAATATAGGATATTTTTGGTGTCTATCTCGTGCATAATAGCACCAACTAGAAATATAGTAGATTTAATTCATTATAAAGGTACTATCAATAATAAAATTATTAACTTAAATTCAAAGTTATATAACGAAAATGATATGGGTTTTGATATGTATATATCTGTTTTTAAATAATTGTAGTGCTTCGTTCTAAAACAGATATGTAATTGTAAACCTTAAGGCAATAAATATTTAAAATTAAAGATTAGCAGTTTTAGAGATATGTTTTGTAGCATATCTTTTTAATTTGTATAAAAGGAAAGAGA
>CANRDV010000035.1 GCA_947629475.1 uncultured Bacilli bacterium | reverse complement strand
CCTAAGGTATTAGAATATGTCCAAAGAGCATAAGCACCTCCTATTGTTAAGACTAATACAACTATAGCAACTAAAGTAATTACTACCTTTCTTTTGTTATTTTTCATATACATAACTTCCTCCACAATTAATTTAAACACTTTTATTATTAATATGTTTAAATTAAACTTAAAATATCCTATTTTTTAAGATATTATAATTATATCAATTATTTTGAGTACAATCAATACTCAAAATGAAATTTTTAAATAATTTTATGATAGCGTGTCGGGGTGGTGGTAAATATGAAAATAGTGGCGAATAACTATAAAGCAAGTGAGCTTATTAAACTTATAAGAGAAACAACTGATTTAACTCAAAAAGAATTTGGAGCTAAAATAAATAGAAGTAGAGACAGTATTAATAACTTAGAAAATAATCGAAATGATGTTAACTTTGATGATTTTCTAGATATATGTAATAAATTTGGTTTTAAGATAACAATTGAAGAAGTTAAAGAAAAAGAATTTGATATTATTAGATAACTTTTTTATTTCGGTAAGAGGAGGAATATTTTTATTTTTTTCCTCCTCTTACCGAAATTTTCTTGAGTATTTTTTGGAAATTCTTGATACTCATAATTTTATATGTTAAAATTAATTTGAAAGTTGAGGAGAATATGAAAAAAATTGAAGAATTAAATTTAGAAGGAAAAAAAGTTATTATTAGAGTTGACTATAATGTACCTATTGATGAAAAGGGAGGGATAGTTGATGATAATAGAATAGTTGAAAGTTTAAAGACTATTAAATATTGTTTAGAAAGAAATTGTAAATTAATCTTATTATCACATCTTGGGAAAGTTAAAACCGAAGATGATTTAAAGAAAAAGAGTTTAAAAGTAGTTTCCGAAAGATTAAGTGAGTTATTAGGTATGAATGTTAAATTTATTCCTAAAACAAGAGGAGAAGAAGTAGAAGATGCTATTTCTAATATGAAAGAAAAAGATATTATTATGATAGAAAATACAAGATTTGAAGATTTAGATGGTAAAAAAGAAAGTGGCAATGACCCTGAACTTGGTAAGTATTGGGCAAGTTTAGGTGATGTATTTATAAATGATGCTTTTGGAACTTGTCATAGAAGTCATGCATCAAATGTAGGTATTGCAAGTAATATGAAAGAAAAAGCTTTAGGATTTTTAGTTCAAAAAGAAGTAGATAACTTACAATTAGTAATTGATAACCCTAAAAAGCCATTTGTTGTTATCTTAGGTGGTGCTAAAATAAGTGATAAAATAGAAACTATTAAGAATTTATCTTTAAAAGCAGATTATATCTTAGTAGGTGGAGCCATGGCTTATACTTTCTTGAAAGCTAAAGGAATGAATGTTGGTAAATCTTTAATTGATGAAGAGTCACTTGACTTTGCTCATGAAATGCTAGAAAAAACTGATAAGATAATCTTACCAATTGATAGTATTGTAAGTAAGGATATGGAAAGTGATAGCTATGAAGTAAAAGAAACATTAGATTCTGATGATATAGGTTTAGATATTGGACCTAAAACAATTAAATTATTTGAAAGTTATATTGAAAAATCTAAAACCTTATTCTGGAATGGACCTATGGGTTATTATGAAAAAGAAATATATCAAACAGGTACTAAAGAATTATGTGACTTTATAAGTAAACAAGATATTATATCTGTTGTTGGAGGAGGAGATACAGCATCTTGTGTAATTAACATGGGTTATAAAGATAAATTTACTCATGTATCAACTGGTGGAGGAGCTTCTCTTGAACTTCTTGAAGGTAAAGAATTACCAGGAATTAGTTGTATGGAAAGGTAAAATATGAAACTTATATGTGCTAACTTTAAAATGAATTTAACAAGAAATGATATAAAAAATTATTTAAATGTTATAAATGATAAAATTAAAGATAATGTTATCTTCTTCCCTACTTCTTTATATCTAAATGATTTTAAAGAAGAAGGATATAAGATTGGTTCTCAAGATATATCTTTTAAAGATTTTGGAAGTGTAACTGGTGATACTTCCGTTTTACAACTTAAAGATATGGGAATTAATTATACCATAATTGGTCACTCTGAAAGAAGAGAATACTTTAATGATAGTAAATATGTTAATCAGAAAATTAATCTTGCTTTAAAGAATAATATTAAAGTTGTTCTTTGTATTGGAGAAAACTTAAATGAATTTGAAAGTAATCAAACAATTATTATTTTAAAGAAAGAATTAGATGATGCAATAAACAATAATCTTGATTTAATTAATCGAGATAACTTAATAATTGCTTATGAACCTATTTGGGCAATTGGAACTGGAAAGATTCCAACTATAGATATTCTTAATAAAACAATATTAGAAATAAAAGAATATTTAAAAAGTTATAATCTAAATTTAAAGGTATTATATGGAGGAAGTGTTAATCTAGATAATATCGAAGAATTAGAAACAATAAATTTAATAGATGGATATTTAATTGGAGGAGCATCTCTTAATCCTGAAAAATTTTTATCCTTGATAAATAAGGTAAACTAACTTATTCGACAAGAATAGACAAAAAAAGTTCTTTGCAAATTTTGTAAAATATTATATAATGATAATGCGTGCAGTATAGGAAAGGAATAATATGAAAGAAATTAAAGTACTAATGGTCGACGATAACAAACAATTAGTCGACATGGTTAAGGAGTATTTTAGTAGTCACGCAGTAATATCATTAGACTTAGTTGCTAATGATGGAGTAGAAGGAATAAAACTTATTAAGGAGAATAAAGATAATATTGATTTAATCTTACTCGACTTGATAATGCCTAAGAAAGATGGAGTATCAGTTCTTGAAGAAATCAAGGATATCCAAGGTTTACCTAAAATAATTGTTTTAACATCTTATAACACACCTGAGATTATTCGAAAAGTTGCTGATTTAGGAGTTAATTATTTTATGCTTAAACCTTTTGAATTACCAGAACTTGAAAAGAAAATCTTAGAATCTGCTAATGGAATTAAGGCTGGAGGAAGAACTTTAGATTTACTTCACAATAATTTACAAATTGCTGTTACTAAGGTTTTACATGAATTAGGAGTTCCCTCTCATATCAAAGGTTATTCCTATATAAGAGATAGTATTTTAGAAGTTTACTTTAATCCTTCAATTGTTGGAGGTATAACAAAAGAATTATATCCTAAAATTGCTCAAGAATTTAATACAACAACGTCTAGGGTTGAACGAGCAATCAGACATGCAATTGAAGTTAGTTGGAATAGAGGTAATTGGGATTTAATGCAAGAAATATTTGGTTATAGTGTTGATATAGATAGAGCTAAACCAACTAATTCTGAATTTATAATCACGGTTGCTGATAAGTTAAGACTTGAATATGTTAGTACAAAATAAAGTATTTGGCTTTAAAACCTGATACTTTTTATTTCTGACTTTTTTAAAATACATACTCGACTTTTTTAAAGTTTGTATCTGACTTTTTTAAAATAGCATATTGACTAATTTAAATAAAATAGTGTATAATATTATTGGAAGTGATAAATATGTATGAAAGAGAAGCAAAAGAAATAATTGAAAATGTTAATAAAACATTTAAAGTATTATTAGTTACTGGACCTAGGCAAGTCGGGAAAACTACTCTTTTAAAATCAATAATGCCTAAAAATATGGAATATGTATCTTTAGATGATGAAGCTTATAGAACACAAGCAATAGAATCTCCAAAACTTTTCTTAAAAGAACATCCTTGGCCATTATTAATTGATGAAGTACAATATGCACCTAATTTATTTTCTTACATAAAAATTAATGTTGATAATGAAAATAAAAATGGTATGTATTGGCTAACAGGTTCCCAACAATTTCATTTAATGAAAAATGTTTCAGAATCTCTAGCAGGAAGAGTTGGAATAATTAACTTAAATTCTTTTACTTATTCTGAAATAAATAAAAATATTAAAAATAAAATCTTATTTAACCCTGAAAAATTAATCCCTTGTGATGAAATTAATGTTAATTCATTATATGAAATAATTTTTAAAGGAGGAATGCCCAAATTATATTCAGATAAAAATATTTCCAGAGAATTATATTTCAGTGGATATTTAGATACATATATTGCAAGAGATATTAATGATTTAACTCAAATAGGAGATATGGATGCATTCAAGAAATTTATAATAAGTGTTGCAACTAGAACTGGTGAACAATTAAACTATAGTAGTATTGCTGAAGATTCAGGAGTTACTGTTCCAACAGTAAAAAAATGGTTAAGTATATTAGTAACAATCGGGCTAGTATATTTATTAGAACCCTACATGTCTTCTGAATTAAAAAGAGTTACTCATATGCCAAAGATAATTTTCATGGATACAGGGTTAGCTGCTTATTTAGCTGGTTGGGATAGTGCCAGAGAACTACAACTAAGTTCATCTTCTGGACATTATTTAGAAACATTTATTATAAGTGAAATAATAAAATCTTATAATGCTAGAGGTATTAAACCTAATCTTTCTTATTATCGTGATAAAGAAAAAAATGAAATTGATTTAATAATATATAAAAATAATACTTTATATCCATTTGAAATAAAGAAAACAGCTAATCCAACCAAAGAAATGATTAAAAATTTTGATAAATTAAATAATACTTCTAAGAAAATTGGTACTGGTGGAATAATTTGTTTATATGAAAAATTAATGCATTTAGATGAAAATAATTATATTATTCCTATTTCATCAGTTATAAATATTGATAAATAAAAATTGCCAAAATAGGCAATTTTTATTTATCAATATCTATATCAAAAGCATAATCATAACTAATATTTTTATAATATTCTGTTTCTGTAAATGCTTTTTCTTTATGAGAATATTCTACTATTTCACTTGATGTATAATCTTTAAAGAAATTATTTACTTTATCTAATATATCTAATTCTTCTTTAGTAAAGATATTTTTATTAAATTTTCTCTTACTTTTAATATTATGATTTTCATAATCATTTTTATAAATTATATCATAACTAATTAAATTATTCTTCAAGCAATCACTTATAATACTTTCAAAATTATCTGGAACTGGTCCATAAGTAATCTTAGCATACTCAAGTCCAGTTATAGAATTACAAGAACTTTTATAAAACAAAAAATCAGCATAAAACATTAGTTTTAATAATTTTGTTTTTAATACTCCTTTATTAGCAAAATATAAAATCATATTATAAACTTTATTCTTATTTAATTTTGTATAACCATTATAAGAATTAGCATCAAAACTTATATCTGATAAATTAGAACTAGAAGTAATTATTTTTTGATATTCTTTATCTGTAAAAGAATTTCGATTACTATCTACTAAAGTTTTAATTATAAAAGGTTCTTTCATTAAACTCTTTAATAAAATTAAATAATTATCATTAGGTATACTTCTTCCCTGTTCATAACTTATTAAAGTTTTTTTAGCACATCCTATTATTTTAGAAAATAAACTTTGAGATAATTTAAAACTATGTCTTAATTCAATTATTTTCTCTTTAGGTATACCATAGTTATTATTATAAATTTCAATTGCTTTTAAACTAGCTTCATTATCTAAAGTTGCATCATAAACTAAATTATTACATTTTTTACAAAATCTTCTAAAAGATATAAATTCAATTTTTTCACCTTTAATTATAAACATATGCTTATGTTTTTTAACATAAGTATCTACTCCCCCACATATATTACATTTCATAACTTCCTCCATAAATATTCTTATGAAACGATAGACATACCGTCTCATCCATACCCCTACTATCTTGTTCTAATTTTAGTTTAATATAAGCCTGTGTACCATTTACTAATCTTTTAAATACCAAAGCTTCTCCTGTAACACTATAGTTTGGTTTAGTATCTGGAATATAAAAATTATTATTTAAACCCAAAACATAATCCCAAGCATCATTTTCGGATATTCCTATTTCAAGTAAAGCTTGTAAATAGTCTCTATCTCTTCTTATTTGGAATCTTCTTTTACCCTCTTTAACTAATTTTTTCATCTTTGACAATAACCTAAGCTGTTCGCCATTCATAAAACCTCCTGTAGATAATATGGTAACATATGTTACCATTAATGTCAAGAAAAAAACTCAAAAATTAATTTGAGTGTTTATAATTTAAAAATCACAGTTACCTGGAGTTCTTGGATAAGGAATTACATCTCTTATATTTTCAACACCAGTTAAATAAATAAGTAATCTTTCAAATCCCATTCCAAAGCCTGAATGATAGCATCCTCCAAACTTTCTTAGATTTAAATACCATTCCATACCTTCAACTGGAACTCCCATCTCATGCATTCTTTTAACTAATTTATCATAATCAGCTTCTCTTTCAGAACCTCCCATTAACTCTCCTGCTCCAGGTACTTCTAAATCTACAGCTGCAACTGTTTCATTATCAGGATTTAATTTCATATAGAAAGCTTTAATATCTTTTGGCCAATCTGTTATAAATACAGGTCCATTAAAATATTCCGTTATATATTTTTCATGTTCTTTAGCAATATCTTCTCCATATTCAGGTTCAAATTCCCATTTTACTTTAGCTTCCTTTAAAATACTAATTACATCATGATGACTAATACGAGTAAATTTACTATTAATAAGTTTATTTAGTTTATCTAATAAACCTTTTTCAACAAACTTATCAAAAAATTCCATTTCTTCTTGAGCATTATCTAAAACATATTTAACGATATACTTTAAGAAATCTTCTTCAATATCCATTACACCTGCTAAATCACAAAAAGCAATCTCAGGTTCAATCATCCAAAATTCACTAGCATGGGTTTTGGTATTTGAGTTTTCAGCTCTAAAGGTTGGACCAAAGGTATAAACTTTTTTATAAGCCATTGCAAATGTTTCAGCCTCAAGTTGTCCAGATACTGTAAGGGCTGCACTTTTACCAAAGAAGTCTTTACTATAATCAACTTCTCCTCCCTTAGCAATTCTCTCTAAATCAAGAGTTGTTACTTGGAACATTTGACCTGCTCCTTCACAGTCTGATGCTGTAATTAAAGGGGCATGGAAATAAACATATCCTCTTTCTTGAAAATACTTATGAATTGCATAAGCAGCAACACTTCGAACCCGAAATACAGCATTAAAAAGATTTGTTCTAGGACGAAGATAGGCTTGTTCTCTTAAGAATTCTCTCGTATGTCTTTTAGGTTGAATTGGATAATCATCAGGACAATCTCCCATTAGAGTTATTTTATTAACTTTAATTTCAAATTCTTGACCAGCACCTTCGGATTTAATAACTTTACCAAGAACTTCTAAACTTGAACCAACTTTAATCTTAGTAATTTCCTCAAACTCTTTTAAAGAATTATCATAGACAAGTTGGATATTCTTAAAACTAGTTCCATCAGAAAAATCAATGAAACCAAACTCCTTTTGCTTCCGATGATTCCGAACCCATCCTTGTAATTTAACCTCACAATCTAGATATTTTTTTAAATCTGAATAAATATCTTTTACATCAACTAACATAAATATTCCTCCTCTATAAATAAAAAGCATTAATATAAAGAGGCATATTCGCGGTACCACTCTTCTTATCAATGCTTGATATCTCTCTTTGATAACGGTTAATTAACCGATATTTTCTACTTAATATTCAAAAATATGCTCCGTGGTGTTATTCCTATATTCTTCCTACTAATTTCCACCTACCATTAGTTCTCTTTAAGTAACTAAATATAGTACTTCTCCACATCAACACTTTAAATATATTAGTATTATACATCTATTTTTTATTTTTAGTCAACTATTTTTTAAATATTTTAAAAGTTTTATCCAAGTAAAACATCTAAAACCATCATAATTGTAAATCCTATAAGACTGCACATTGCCATTATATCTTTACTTTCATTAGTTTGACTTTCCGGAATTAACTCCTCAGTTACAACATATATCATAGCTCCAGCTGCAAATGCTAAAAGAAATGGTAAGATTATTCGAATTTTTAAAACTAGTAAAGCACCTAAAACTCCTGCAATTGGTTCAACTATTCCACTTAATTGACCAATAAAGAAAGATTTCTTCCTTGATACTCCTTCTCTTAAAAGAGGAACGGAAACCGCAGTCCCCTCGGGAAAGTTTTGAATACCAATTCCAAGGGCTAAAGTCCAAGCTGACATTAAAGTAGCACCATCTAAACCATATAATGTAGAACCAAAAGCAACCCCAACTGCTAAACCTTCAGGTATATTATGAAGGGTAATTGAAGTTATCAACATCATTACTCGTTTATTGGTTGAATAAGCATGTTTTTTCTCCATCTTCTTCATAACTTTATCCCCAATAAAAAGTAATAAACCTCCTGATAAGAAACCAATTGATACAACTAACATTGTATTCATATGTAAACTTGAAGCCATATCAATAGCTGGTGATAAAAGTGACCAAAATGATGCTGCAACCATAACTCCAGCTGCTATTCCTAACATTCCGTCTAAAACATTTTTATTAATTTTTTTAAACATAAATACTAGTGCAGCACCTAAAGCCGTTACTCCCCATGTAAAGATAGTTGCAATTAAAGCTTGTAAAATAGGATTTAAAGTATATATATAATTTGTCATATTAAATTACCTCTATTAATAGGTTATTTAATATTTTAAACTATGTATAGGCTATTTCAACATTGTTCCATTACTATATGATTTATTTTGAAATAGTCTTTCTAAATCTATATTTTTATCAAGATATATATAAGAATACACTTTTTCGACAATCTCTATAGCATTTTTAACAACATCATCATATAATTCTAAAACACTTTTATTACTCTTAAATTTAGTATCTTGAACATTATACCAATCTTTCTTATCTAAATTTAAAATAAGGTTATCTTTATCAAGTTTAAAATTATAAGATAAATATCTAACATCACGAAATATTCTCGATGATATTATATTAGCAAATTTATAAAACTTATTTTTTATTCCAAATCTATCATATCTAAATATTCTAAAAAAATTTTTCATATCTTTCATTGCTTTATAATAAATTTCCCCTATATTATTATAACCATATACTTCTTTAAAACATTTATTAAGTAAATTAATTATAGAATCTTCTTTTTTAGCATTAAAAACATATTTATATAATTTAAACTTAGTATAATCTATATCTTCATTTTTATTGATAAAATAATTATCAAGATAAGCTTCTATTACAAAATGTCCATCTCCATTTGTAAAGTTTTTATGTTTCATCGTACTAGCTAAATAATTAACATAGGGGTGAATCACTGAATCAGCTACATAATGGCAGATTAAACCTATTAGAAACGTAAATTGATTTATATCTTTGGTTTCTTTAATATGATTAGTTAAACTTATAAAGAACTCATTAGTTTTATTCCGATGACAAAAACCTCCTAGTTTAATTATTTTATTATTAGGTCTTGTTAATATTTTATAAAAATATAAGATATCAAATCCTTCAGAAAAAGTTATTATGTTATCTAAATATTCTTTAGTTACCTTTCTTTTTATCTTACTATCTAAATTTTTATATACATCTTTTGCTATATAAGCATGCGTCATCGTTGATGGCATATAAAGCCTCCTTTCAAAAAAACTAACAATTGTTAGTTTTCTATAGAGTTTATAACTCTGATATTTTTATTTTCATAATATTTTATTTTTATTTTGTCATTTACTCTTATAAATGGTAATAATTCTTTATTTACTTTAATACTAGCGGAATATTTATTGTTATTAGTATCAACAATATAGTAATAAGTTATACCATCTATAACAGCATTTGTAATTTCTTTTACTTCAATCTCTCTTTCTTCTAAGGTATTAGAGTTAGAGGCATTATCACTTAGATAAACACGAACGGCTTCATCTATTCCTAA
The DNA here is from genome assembly GCA_947629475.1 of uncultured Bacilli bacterium. GTDB lineage: Bacteria > Bacillota_I > Bacilli_A > RF39 > UBA660 > RUG591. Next base: position 7,686 of record CANRDV010000035.1, on the reverse strand, counting down.
GGATGCATCACTAGTTGTTACTTTTTGATAATCAGCAACATCTACAAAAGCATACATTTTTACTAAACCTGCATTATCTTTTAAAGATAATAGATAAGTTGGTTTATTGTTTAGGTTAATTAGAAGTGGGAAAGTTGCTTGATATTTTTTATCTTGAACAACACCCTCAGCACTAGCCATCGCAGAATACTCCTCAGCTCCAGGTGCACTATAGAAATTGGTTTCTTTAGTTCGCATATTAGTTAAAATAAATCCTAAATTAGATTCATCACTTGATACAGAAGTAACTCCTGTATATAAGTAAACATCATCATTCATGGTTAAATAATTATAACCATCTGTTGTATTAACAACTCCTTTTTGACCAAAGATAGAGTTAAAGAATCCATTTTTATAACTTCCCCAGTCATCAAATTCTTCGATTATTAAACTAGCATCATATACATGGTCTATCCAAGTTGGAACTTCACCTACTTTATACCATTTACTACTTCCGGTAATTGGATTTAAAACAACTACTCCGGATACTTCGCGTCTTAACCCAACACCTTTATAAGCTAAAGTTTCAACTATCCAATAAGGATTACCTTCATTATCAATTTCAAAACTTTTTTCTCCAAATATCTTAGTTGGATAATCAAATCTTAATTTTCGATTTAAATTCTCAAAGAACATCGCAGATGGCATATATTTCATACCTTTTTCAAGTCTTACTAACTTAGACTCTCCATTTACGGAATTAACTGTTATATAACCTTTTACTCCCTCATTTCTATTTGTAAAATATTTAATTATATCTGCATACTCTAGTGGAGTAACCCGAATTATATCATTATTATAATTAATTTGCGTATATAAGTCTGAAACATAGAACTGACTAACTAAATCTGTCATCGCTCCCATTGTTCTATCTCCTAACTTCTGACTACTTTCTTTATCAAGAAGCGGAATGGCTTTAAAATCAACCGGTGCAACATCTACTGCAAAATCTTTCGTTTCATCTACTTTAATTCTGTTAGCATAACTACTTGCATTAAATAAAGGTGAACAAAACATATTAACAATTATTATTATAAGAAAGATAATAGGAATTGCTAAAACAACTTTCCCAAAGTTAAAAGATACTTTACCACTTCTAAATACTCTAGGATTAAAACTCCAAATAGAGTTTACTATTAAATAGATAAATAGTATTAAAGTTATAAAGATATAAAAAGTTATATCTGATAAGTTTAAAGGTGGCAACATAAAGTAATATAAAATAAAGGTTAAAATTAAAGTTACTATAATATTAATAATATTTTTTTTCATATTTATTCTCCCGTTACTAATTTTAAGGCTTCTGTTAATTGACTATCATATTTATTATTTTCATCACTGGCTTTAAATTCAATGATATGATTAGGTTCAATTCCTTTGCCATCTATTGAATTACCTTTAGGTGTTAACCATTCTTGGAAAGTATATTTAATACTTGCTCCATTTGATAAATCTTGAGTTTTTTGAACTTTACCTTTTCCATAAGTAGTAGTTCCAACTACATAGGCTTTATATTGTTCCATTAAAGCACTTGTTAAAACCTCACTTGCAGATGCTGAACCTCCATTTACTAAGATAGCAACTGGATAATCTCTCTTAGCATCTGTCTTATCTTTAACCTTTTCTATTTTATCCCGAGTTTTAAGTTGATAAATAACTTCACCTTTTTCTAAGAATAAAGATATAATATCGGTAACAGTTGTTAAATAACCCCCTGTATTACTTCTGACATCGATTACTAAAGAATCAATTTTTTTCTTTTCTAAATCCTTTAATTCTTTCTCAAATTGTTTAGCTGTATTAGATGCAAATATATCAATTACAATATAACCTACTTTAGAATCATTATATTCAATTACTTCACTTGTAACTGAAGTTATATCAATACTTGCTCTTTTAACAGTATAAGTTTTTTCTTTATCATCTCTTAATATAGTTATCTTAACAGTTGTTCCTTCTTTACCTTTAACCATCGTTGATATTTCAGAGATTTCTTTTTTAGTTACATCTTTATCATCAACTTTAATAATTATATCACCATCTCTGATACCAGCTTTATAAGCAGGTCCATCAGGATAAGCATTTGTAACTTCGGATTTTAAATCTTCATATTGAGCAATTTCAGCCCCAATTCCAATATACTCTCCACTTACTTTTTCTTGAAATTCAGCATAAGCTTCTTCATCCATATAAACAGAATAAGGGTCACCTAAATAATCTACCATTCCACTTATTCCGGCTTCAAGTAATCCTTCTTCCGATACATCTTTATAATAATCATTTAAAATCTCAGTATAAGTTTCAACAAACTCATTTAACTCTTTCTTAAGCCCCATATTAATAGCACCTTTACCATACATCATAATACCACCTGCAAACATACCAAATATTGCAGTTATAATCATTAAAGCAACTACTTCCATCGTATTAAAATTATTTTTCTTATTAATAAATGCAAAACTTTTCTTTACATTATCTTTAATTTTTTTAAACAATTTATTAATTTTTTCTTTCATTTCTTTCTCCTTAATTAAGTATATTAATATCATACCATATTTTTGTCTTTTATTAAATGAATTTTAGTAAATATTTTTAAGTTTTATTTTAATTTAAAACTAGCATTTTGCTAGTTTCTTGTTTCAAGTTTTAATTTTTTACCTTTAAAGGCAATAGCCATTTTTATTACTTTAGCATAATCTTTTAAACTTACTTCATATTTCATTTCTTCTATTTGTTTAAAAGCAGTTTCTATTGTCTCATCAAAGTTACTATCATCTCTTACTAATTTAAATTCAATTATATATGCTGGTATATTATTAACTTTAGGTTTTAAGATAACATCATATCTTCCATATCCTGATTTCCTATTACTTGTTACTTCATAATAATCATTATCTACTCTAAGTAACCCCATGGCAAACGCATGATAAAATGCTTCTGATTCAGAATTTCCCGGTACATCAAGAAAACTGAATGTTTCAAGTACCATATTTTCTAATTTTGTTTTGAACTCATCGATTTCTTCTTTAATTAAATAGGTAACCATGGTATTGCCTTTAAAGTCATCTTTAAACCAACTAGTTGCCATATTAATTAAATTCTTTTTAACTTCTAAATTAGGTATTCGAAGAGTTATATTTTCTCCATTTCCAACTAAACTAGTTGGTGTTAAATAACCCAATAGCATGAATAAAGTCCAAACAGTATTGGGATCACCCCTTAAACTTTTTAAATCCATATTCAAGTCTATATTGACATGTTCCTTATATCCTTTATCAATTATATTTTCAAATTCAGTAAGTAAATTAGTTTTATCTTTTGCATTATAAATTAAATTTTTTAGTAATCCTACCCCTCCGGTATTAGTCCAATAAGTAATAAGTTCATGGTCTTTATTTTCCAAATATTTTAAAATACTCCAAGGATTATAAATAATTGTTTTATTAAATAAATATCCATCATACCATTCTTCTACCTTATCCTTAGTATCACTTAAATTATATTCTTTTAATACTTCATCTACTTCACTTTCCATAAATCCAAAATATTCTGAAAATCTGGCATCAGTTAAATTATAAACATTAATATTATTCGCATCACTAAATAAGTTTTCTTTACTTATTCTTGTTATTCCTGTTATTATTCCCTTTTTCAAATTACTATTATCTTTAAATGTTGTTACAAATAATTGTTTGATGAAAGTTATTATTTCATCATAATATCCTTTTTCATATCCATATAAAATAGGTGCATCATATTCATCTAATAATACTATTACTTTTAATCCATAATATTTGCTTAAATCTCTAACTAAATATGATAAAGCATCTGCAAGTTCACTATCTTCTTCTTTGTTTATTATTCTATTATAAAATTCTACATCAACATCTGAATTTTCTAAAACAAATTTATATTTTTTATATAAATCAGACATTAAAGTCTTATATTTATCTATAAATTCTTGATATGTATTTTTCTTTAATTCTTTTAAACTTATAGATATAACTGGATATTTATTCATTTCCATCAAGTATTTTTCGCCTTGTTCCATTATTTTAAGTCCCTTAAATAAAGTATTATCTTTATATTCAAGATTAAAATAATAATTTATCATCGACATATTTAAAGTTTTACCAAACCTTCTTGGTCTTGGAAAACAAATTGCTTTTGAAGTATTATCAATTAATTCCTTAATAAATAAAGTTTTATCTATAAATAAACTGCCTGTTTCAATTATTTCTTTAAAATCAACTGTCCCAATTGCAATTGGTTTGTTATTCATAAGTATCATCTCCGTTTCTACTTATATTTTATCATATAAGTCTCATAAAGTAAATAAATTTTGATAAATTTATAATTTTAAAATAAGCAAGAAATAGGTATAGAATTATTATTCTCATCAATTGGTAAAATATCAGGATAAAAGCAAATAACTCCACCCTTTCCTATTTTTTTCTTTGTTTTTTCTAACACTTTAAAACTTTTAATCATATCTTTATTAGGACTAGCAGACTTCTTTATTTCAAAAGGATATAAAGTATCATCTTTATATAATACTAAATCTATTTCTTTAGCATCTTTATCTCTATAATAATAAATACCTATATTTTCATTTGTACTTCTATAATTTTTAATTAGTTCTGATATAACAAATGTTTCTAAATAATGACCTGAGACACTACTATTCATTAAAGTTTCATAACTTCCCCATTTAGTTAAATAAGAACAAAGTCCAGTATCCATAAAATATATTTTAGGATTACTTATAACTCTTTTTAATTCTGAATTATTATAAGGTTCAAGTAAATAAATTATTCCTGTTGCTTCTAAGATAGATATCCAACTCTTAATTGTATTAACACTTACAGATACATCATCAGCAATACTATTATAGTTTAAAACTTCACCAGTTCTTGATGCAACACTTACTAAAAATTTATAAAAACTATTTAAATCTCCTACCTGAGTTAAGTCTCTTACATCTCTTTCTAAGTAAGTTCTTACATAATTATTAAAATAAATATCTCTTTCAAAATCATTTAAATAATAATCAGGCATACCTCCTTTATATATTTCTTTAAATATTTCTCGTACATTAAAGTCTTTATTTTTTTCTAATTTATTAGGATTAAATACTTTTAAAGGTAATTTATATTTTTCAGAGATAGATAAAGGATACATATCAATTATTCCAATTCTACCAGCTAAGGATTCACTTGCTTTATTCATTAATTGAAATTGCTGTGACCCCGTTAGCCAATAATCACCTTTATTAGAAGACTCATCAACCATAGCCTTAATATAAGATAAAAGCTCTGGTACGTATTGTATTTCATCAATGATTAAAGGAGCTTTATATTTTTGAAGAAATAATTTAGGGTCTTCTTTAGCAAGAGCTCTAATTTCAAGTTCATCTAACGATACATAATTACGATTTTTTTCTTTAATTTCTTTTAACATTGTTGTTTTTCCTATTTGTCTTGGTCCAACTACCAAAATAACTTTATACATTTTACTAAGTTTTAATACCATATCTTGAATATTTCTTTTAATATACATAATATCACCTCTTCTAATATTATACACCAAAATTTTTAAAAATCAATGGCTAATTTGCAATTAATTGCAAATTAGCCAAACTATCTTTATTTAAAAAGAACTATTTTTCACTTAATAGTTCTAACTTATCATTATATTTTAATATTCTTGAATAATAATCTTTACCATTTCCTTTAAATAATCCTCTTTTAGAATTACTATAACTAGATATTATATAAGGATTAGTATTATTTATTTTATCTGCAGTATCCATAATTGCTAAATCAATATCAGTTAAGACATCATTCTTACTTCCTCCATAGATACTACTATTTAATATTTTACCTTCATAATCAAATGTAACAATCATTCCTTCTGCAAATCCTTTTTGATAATTAAGTCCTTTAATATCAATATCTTCGGAATTAGTAAATCCAACAGCAACTATTTTATCATCAAGTAACATTAAGGAATTAAATCTATCATCAAGACTACCACCTATTTTAAAAGTATTTTCTAATTCTCCATTTAAATTATAAACTAGTATTCCTGCATCTGTATCCGTTTTCCCTTCTTCTTTAAATCCCGTTGCAATATATAATTTATCATCCTTTAATTTCATATCATAGAAACCATATGTATCTGTAGATTTATAATCTTTATTCCAAAGTAAATTACACTCTTTATCAAACTTTAAAAGTACTCCGGTATCAGTTCCATTTTTACCACATACTATATAACCATCGGAAACACTTATGGCACTCTCGAATATTCCAGATTTATTACCACCATAGTTATTCTTAAATAAAACATTTCCATCATAGTCATATTTAACAATTATTCCTCCTCCATAAGGATGAGTTCCTATTTCATATTGTTCATAAATACTTTGACCAACTACAACAATACCATCATCTTCTAAGATAACACTTTTAAACTCTGTATCTCCAAGAACTTGATAATTCTTACTCCAAATAACTTTACCATCTAAATCATATTTAACAATTAAGCCATCTCTTGTATGAAGAGGTAATTGGTCTTTTTCATAAACATAACTTCCAACAGCTATCATAAAATCATCTTTAACTTTAACATCATAAAAAGCAGAATCATAATCGCAATCAAAAGTCTTTTCATAAACAATATTCATTTCATTATCATACTTAACTAACTTAGCTTGTTCAGCATATACTTTATTAACTCTATCTTTATAAATAGCATCATCATATTCATAGGTAAAAGGATTATTATAATTACTATGTTTAAAATTACTAGAACCAACTGCAATATAATATTTATTATCAACATTAACTATACTATTTAAACTATCTATAAAAGTAATATTAGATTCTATTCCTATTTTCTTAACTATCATAGCAACTACTTCGATTACTATTATTAAGACACATACTATCATAATAGCACGAGATACTCTTTTTATTTTAACATAATCTCTAGTTTCTCTTTTTTCTTTCTTTTTCTCTAATTTTAATTTCTTTTTCTCTTCTTTAATTTTAATCTTCTCTTCTTTACTCATCTAACTTCACCTATTTAATTCTATCACTTTTTTACTTAAAAGGAAATAGTTTTTAGCTATTTCCTATATTTATTCTACTCCAAACTATATATTATTTATTGTAACTGGTAAGGTTGGGAAGAAGAACCATCTCCATCTTCAATTATTGCGGTAGATTTGAGATAAAGGGCTGCGCGGACGCCGTTACTATCGTAGGCACTGTAGCCAACGCGCCCATCCGAATGCCAACTAGCGACATAGCTAGAGCGACCAGCGGAAGGCGACAAGAACCATTCGGCAGAAGAATGGTTGGCATTTTTATAAAGCCAACTTGTTCCTACAATTGTTGATGTAAAATTACCATAACCTGTTGTTGTTGTCCAATAACTACTATCTACACTATATCCATAATCGCTTGGATACATTAATCCTATTTTTCCTGTCCATGGACTATAATCTGACGTACTTCTTTCTTGCGTATATAAATTTACTGTTGGAGCATTATATGTTACTGCACCTAAATACCATTTTGCTTCTTCATATATCATATTTTGCGCTTTACTTGTTAACGATGTTAAATAACTTCCATTTAA
>CANRDV010000034.1 GCA_947629475.1 uncultured Bacilli bacterium | reverse complement strand
TTATCCCCTTCTATTCGATATGGATCTTCTTTCGTTCCGGTTCCTCCTAATATCTTGATATCAGATTTTAGATTAACAGATGGACGAACCCCGGACGCAGACGATGACGGCGAATAGTTGCTGAGGTAACCGGTGTAGCTGACGTTCCGGACGAACGAACTATTGTATGGTGTTATTAGCCACCACAAGTATCCGATATTTAAATATCCACTACCATATGCCGCAGAATCATAAACATTACCTAAATTTTTATAACTTTGATAGTATTCATACGCATTTAATAACCCTACTTTTCCGGCTATTGTTGCTCCTGTTGGTTTTGCTGGGGTTGCACTATCATCTGCTGTTGCATACCACTTAGAATCTTGCACTATTATATTTTCTTGATTTTCTAGTGTATCTAAGAAATCTTCATTTAACCATTGATATATCCAAGAGTCTTTATATGTTGTATCTGCTCCCCAATTTATTGCTGTTATTGCATCTTGTGTTATCATTTTAATTGTATTATCCGGATTGATTGCTGTTATTCTCCATAGTTTTCCGGAATACCAAACATAGTTAAAGTTTATTTGGTCATTGGTTCCTGATAAGTAGATTGTTCCATCTTCATCTTCTACTGTTAGTCTAGACCCATCTGCTGTATGATTTGCTATTTGCTCTTTAATTATTTCTGCTGATTTCTTAGTTACTTCTACACTATAGGTATCTGTCTTTTCTGTATAATTATTATTTGATGGTGTAAATTTTACATCTAAACTTGTATTGCCTTCAGCAATACCATTTACTGTTACAGTTGTTGAGGTTCCACTTGATGGTTCGAATGTTACACTTGCTGTGCCACTTACTTGTGATGTTACTTCAAATGTTCCATCTGTTGGAGCATTTATCTTAAATGTACTTTTTCCTTCTATTGGAACCTTAAAATCACTTGCTGGTTCATATGTTAATATTGTTTCTTTTGGTCCTATTGTACAATTAAAGGTTGCATCTTCTTGACTTGAGTCACTCCATCTGAATTTATCTTTTAAATGTGCTTTTACTTGGTAATCTTGTGCATCTGTTCCTTGAACTTGTTCTATTGTATATCCTTCTCTATTTAGATTTTCTTCTTCTATTAAATTTTGAGGACTTCCATTATAAGTTAGTCCTTGTTTACATAGAGCACTTGTTGGTTTTTCTACTTTGACAAATCTATCTGGATTAAATAATAAAGTAAAACTATATGTTTTTGATTGTCCTTTACCTTCTGGATATACTGCATAATAATCATAGATACCTGTTTCATCTAAAGTTATTGTTGCTTCCCAAGCTCTGGTTGTTTCATTATAAGATGCAGTATAACCTGTAGGACTATCTAAACTAGTTAAGGCTATTGGATATTCACTTGATTTTGAGACTACAAACTTTGTTACTTCTCTTTTAGATGCTAAAGTTAAAGTTATATCTTCGTCAGATTGAACTGGTGTATTTAAATCATATGGAACTCCTGATTCATTTTTAGCATTTAATATAAAATAATCTTCGATTAATTCTTTTTCATTAAAGTCTCCATTTACTCCAACTTTAACAGATGCAAAGACATTATTATTCCAAACCTCGGCTGTATAATCGGCTCCTTCCATATTTCCTATCTTGGCATCATTTGATATCCACATATATAATCTATATGTATATTTTATTTCATCAGTTGTATTTGCTTTTACTCTATCTACCCATATTCTTTTTTTGTTTAAATCATTGTATGAACCTGCTTGAATTAGTTCTTCCTCTTCTTTACCTTTTACTTCAACTAATCTAAAATTAAGAAGTTCTGGTTTTATTCTTACATTTCTACTTTCATTTTCTTTTCCTGTTGGAGTGTCTCCTTCATCAAGAAAAATTTCAAAAACAACATCTTTCTTATACTTATTTTTACCTTCTACCGAAAACTCAAAATACTCATCTGGATTATAAGTTACACTTGGCATGGCTTCTTTAATATTTATAGTATCTCCTTCTGTATACTTTAAAAATATATCTCCACTTATTAAAGTTTGATTACCTAAGGTCTTTGAATATGTCCAAAGAGCATAGGCACCTCCTATGGTTAAGACTAAAACTAAGATTGCAACAACGATAACAATTACCTTTCTTTTTTTACTTTGATTATTCATATTACTTTAAACTCCTTCCATTTAGGGATATGCCCCTGTATTATGATTATATTATAAGATAAATACTTAGACTTTTCAAGTCTTTTTGAGAGAAATTGAAAAAGACATAGAAAAGATTAGTATTAATATACTACTTCTCTATGTCTAAATTTGTCGATTAATAAAATTTTAATTTGTATTAAATTTGATAAGCCCCCCCCATAGTTAACACATTGCATACATATTTTGATGATACATTTAATATATTAGCCATGTTAGGTCAACTCCTCTCTACAATATAATCATATCATAAATTAGAGATTAATCAAGTACCTAATTTTATTAATTTACATATTTTTACATTAATCTAAGAAAGTTTTTTTCATTGTATCTGGATAATCTCCAATTAAATTTAATTTATCATATAATTCACGAGCTAAAGGAGTTGCTTTATCACCTCTTAAATAATCAAATATCGATGACATTTCATAAGCACTTCCTAAATATAAATAAACTTCTTTCTTTAAATCTAATTCTTGTTTAATTAAAATTAAATTAATCATTTCATAAGCAAAAACATAATAATCTGTATCTATATAATTAAGGTCAGTTGTTGTAACTGCAAAACCAATACTTGCTTTTAATCCTTTATTCTTAAGTAAAGTTATTAAATTACGACTTGTACTATGTAAATACATATGAAGATTAGTTTTATCTTTTAATAAAGATTCTAAATTATTAATAAATTTTTTTATTTTTTCCATTAAAGCTTTTGTTTCTTCTTCTGTTATACATTTATGTTCTAATGGAATTATATTTAACATTACTCTTCCTTTATACTTAATATTATTTAAATAATTAAGTACATCTTCTAACATAACAAGTTCTAAGTTTTTTAATTCAGTATATGTATTAGAATAAATTGATTTTACTAATTCATCATTACCACTTGATAAATTAAATATTACTATTTCATCATCTTTAGTAACTCCTACATTCATACTTATTCCATCAACAAAATCTAAATCTATTACTTTATTAAAGAAATCTTGCATATTATATTTAATACTTTTTTGAATTATTAAGTTCATCTAATCACCATTTAATCTTATGCAATTAGTTTACAAAAAAACACTTAATCAATGATTAAATGTTTTAAAAGTATTTCCAGATTTTAGACATGTTTTACGATAATTAATCCTTCAGCAACTTCTTCTAAAGCTTTGCCAATATTCTTTTCAGATTTATATTTTTGAGCTGGCATTTGCAAGAATCCTTTTTCAGTAATCTGTTTACTGCGCTTGGCCGCTATATGAACAAGTTCATATTTTGAAGATACAATATTAAGTAACTTGTCTATAGATGGATATATCACACTTTTCACGCTCCCTCTATTATAATAATAATATGAGACAAAAAAATTTGCAATAGAAGAAGTGAAATTTTACATTTTATTTACACAATAAAATGTTAAAATCTAGTCATTCTTAACATAGGCAATGTATGGAAAATTACGATACTTTTCATCATAATCAAGTCCATATCCAATTACAAATAAGTCATCAATTGAAAATCCTACATAATCAGCATCAAACTCTACTACTCGTCTTGCTTTTTTATCTAATAAAGAACAAGTTTTAACGCTTTTTGGATTAAATTCTTTTAAATATTCTGTTAAGTATTTTAAAGTTCTTCCTGTATCAACTATATCTTCAACAATAATAATATTTTTTCCTTCAACATTTTCTTTTTTTAAAGGTAATTTTAAAGTAACATTACCTGTTGAGTTTTCTCCTTCATAACTTGAAACTCTAACACAATCAAGTAAACATGGTCCTTCATAGTTTTTCATAAGGTCAACTGTAAAGAAAACAGCACCTTTTAAAACAGAACAAAAAACTACTTCTTCATCTTTATAATCCTTTCTTATTTCTTCTGCTATCTCTTTAATTCTTTTTTGTAAATCTTCTTTGTTTATTAAGATTTCCATTTTATTCTCCATACTACTTCCTCCCTTAAAATATAATTTATTATATCATTATCTTATTTTAAAGTAAATAATTTTCAAGTATTTTTTTACCTAATTATGATAGTCTAGTTTTGTACATAGTTTATTTTAGAACCTAATGCATCTGAAAATCTAAACAATAAGTACTACCATTCGTCTATAATCATTATAAATGAGCCCTAAATTAGAGCTCATTTATTTTTGAATAGACTTATATGTTCTTAGAAATACCTCGTCTCAATGCTATCCATAACTAAATTTTTTTGAATAGACTTATATGTTCTTAGAGATTATCTCGTCTCAATGCTATTCACGTTACATAATCAACTTATGTACTAATTACTAGTCTAGAAATCTATTGTTTTCTTAGTAGTTGATTTAATATAAACGATTATTAAGATACCTACTACAATTAAAATTGCAACTATTGATGCTATCATTAATACTTTATTAGTTTTAGTATCTTCACTCGCTTCTGTATTAGTATCATCTGTTTTATTATCAGTATCATTATCGTCTAAATCATCTTGATTTAAATCGCCACCATCTAATATCTTATCATCATCTAATTCAGGAGTTTCGGTATTATCATCAGCTTCTTCTGTTTCATTTCCTGAATTAGGAGTTGTTACTTCATTTTTATTACTTGATGAGTCTTGATTACTGCCTGATGTTGAACCTCCACTTGGTATAGTGGTTGTTGTTGTATTATTATTTGGTTTAGAGTTACTACTTGAATTGTTATTAGATGATTGATTATTGTTGGAACCAGATGAAGAGGTATTAGTACTTGGTTCATCTTCTTTATTATCTTCCGTTTCAGTTTGGTTATCACTTGATTCAGTTGAACCTGGTTTTTCACTTGGAGTTGAAGGAGTTGGGTTGGTTGTTCCAGAACTACTGCTTTCATTTCCAGACTCACTTCCTTCGTTTCCTGGTGTCTCTTCTTCATTACCACTTCCAGTTGACTCACCACTACTTGGTTTATCTTCCTCTTTATCATTATCATCATTATTATCTTTATCTTCTTCTTTAGGTGGTTCTTTTTCTTCATCAGTATCTGGTTTAGTTTCTTTTATAGTATATGTAAATTTAGAAGTTTCACCTAAAGTAACATTAGAATCTTCTAACTTAACATTTTTCCAATTATTATCATTATAAGATAAAGATATATAACCTAAACTATAATCAACACTCTTTTTAGAAGTTGTTTCAAATATAATTCTACCTAAAGATAATTCTTTTTGTTCGTTTAATAAATTATGTTCTGCTCCAACTCCCCCAGTTGTAACAATTATTCTTAAAGTATGATTAATAGAATCATAACTATAAGTTTTAGTATAATTTTTAGTTGTAAATTCTTTATTAAATTCAAAACTTTTAACTTTAACATTATCACTTATCTTGTATACAACATCAATTCCTCCAACAAATCCTTCTTCAAAGTGAATTGTTGTATCAATTACTCCATTTGAACTTTCTTTAAAATCTAAAGTAGTTAAGGCATGGGAAGTAATTGAAGGGAAAAGCATGAAGATAAGTAAAGCTAATTTTATTATGTTCTTTTTCATGTTATTTCCCTCCTTTTAATTTTCCTTTGTATTTGAATCAGTTATCTTTATTTTTTCTAACTTAGAATAAGTTTTTAAGTTACTCATCGATTTAGATGTACTTGTAATTCTTTCATCAGTTGGAACCATGCTTCCATCAGCTCCCTCTTCCATATTGTTAGCTCGATAAAGGTTTGCTCTTATCGTTGTAGATGCAGCACGCATTTTTTCATATTCTTCCTTAGTCATAATGAACATCCAAGTTCCTTTGGCAACACTATAAACGTGTTTATCAGGTTCAACTTCCGCAAATAGTAATTGGTATCCATCATATACTTTGGTATCATCAAATGCATCTGTAATTGTTACAATATTAAATGCAGGGTCGCCTCGATATTCACCTTTAATAATTACTGAACCAGCTTTAATAGTTTCTGTTCCACTTGTATAATCTTGCTCTAAAACTCCGATTGTTTCTAACTCAACATTATCTCCAGGTGGAGCAATTACATCAAATTCACTTCCTGATAAAGTAGTCTTACCAACACTTTCAATCTTAATATAAGCAATATCATTGAATGTATATAATTGGTCTTTAGAAACTGTTCCAGGTCTTGCGAAGTAAATTAAGTCTGTATAGTTATTATCACTAGTTAAGTTGAAGGTTCCTTCTTTTGCAACTTCCCAAGTAACTTTATCTTTACTTACAGAAATTTTATATTTATTAATTGTATTAGCATCAAGTTTTCCATCAGTAGTTAAAGCTTGATATTTAATTCCACTTATAGAATAATTAGCATTTAAGTTAATAATTACATAAGCATTACCATTATCAGTTGTTACATTAGTCTTATTTGGGTCAAAAGTACTTATCTTTTCAGTTCCGATAAATCCAGTTTTTGTATCACCATCAATTAACTTATTAACTGATAACTTATCATAATCCATATCACTATCTTCAAGGTCAACAATTTCTCCCTTAGCTTTAACATTAGCTTCAATACTAAATGTATCTTTAGATGCTAATGAACCATCATATGAAATCTTAATTTCATCTAATTCTACAGTATTTGTTTTATTAAGTAGATAATCATAAGCAACTATTTTGTATGTATAAGCTCGGTTATTTTCAGCCCCTAACTTATCAACGTATGAAGTCTCATTTCCTTCTACAAAGGCAACAGCTACTCCATTTCGAATAATTTCATAGCCAAGTATCTTAGATTTATCTTTATCTACATTGAAGTTTAAAGTAACTTCTTTCTTAGCATTATCTTGAGAGACAATACTTGCAGTTAATTTAGTTGTATCAGAAATCTTTGTTCCTTGATTTAATCTAAATCTTCTTGCTGCATCATTTAAGTACCAAATTGGTCTCGTTTCTTTTTCGAAATTCAAACTTGCAATTTCAGCCTTAACAGCATCAGTTGGTCTTAAGCCCCAAATTTCAAAGAACTCAGTTAAATCTTTCTTAGCTGCTTTACTTGCAAATAAAGTAAGTAAATCATCAGATGAATATTTTTTAGTACTATTGTCAAATCTTCTGGCTTCTTTATTAATTCGAGCGAATATTGAATTAGTATCTTCAAATGTCTTAGTATCATCATATGCTAAGTGTAATTGCCAGTACATTCCAAGTTGTACAAACACATTTTGAGCACGTCCAGCAGTATGAGAAGTTACTTTTTCATAAATCTTTGGATAAATTCCACTTACTTCAAGTCGTGATTCATCTTTATCATTACTTGTTTGAGCAAGTAACGCGAATACATTGTTGGTAACCTCGGCTTTGGCTAAAGTTCCTTGATTTATTTGATGTCCTACTTCATGGCTAATTCCCCAACCAAAGTAACCTGTTTTAGTATCAGTATTTGGTTCTGCTTGAACTAGTCCTGGAACTGAACCATATTCAATTCCAATATGGTATCCACCAGCATACATAAATGCTCCATAAAACATTCTCATATAACGAATATTAATTCTAGCCTTTGGAGTAGCATCAGCAGTTTCTTTATTATCTAATCCTTTATGACGATAGAACATATCAATCATTTCATCAAATGCTTCCGTTGATTTATAAACTCTTTCTACTTTAGCATCAAGATTATCTAGTTTATTATTAATTGCATCTAAAACTGCTGTTGCAGGTACTGAGAATAATCCTTGTCTTGTTACAATCTCGGTTGAGTTTTCTACACTTTCAGTTTGTTTGAAATTGCCACCATAAGTATTTTTAATTGAAGTAATATGTTTATCTAATTCACTTATATAAGTTTTAATAGCTGCTTTTTTAGAAGCTTCATCCTTTAAATAAGTAGTATCAAGAACAGGTATTTTAACTCCTCCACTTACTCTTATTTTAACTGGAGTATCAATTTTTGTTAAAGAAGTATAACGAATATATACACTTCCACCTCTTTCAGCCTCAGCATCTCCAATTTTTGGAACATCAATTATATTTTGACCTACTTTTAAGTTACCAATTGCTTTATTCCAAGTTCCAGCCTCAGCATAAAATTGTGAGAATACTACTTGGATATTAGGATTTGGATTTTTTGAACCAACATAGATAGTTAATTTTTCTCCTGGTTTAGCAACTACTCCTAAAGGTTGATAATCATTTATGGTCATTGCAAATCCTGGATTAACATAAGAATTTGAATAATTAGGGTCAAGCGTAATAACATCATCTAATTTCTTATCATTTAAGATATCCTCAGCATATTTTAAATCTGCAAGAATTACATCACGATAAGGATTATATTCATTGTTATCTTTTATATCTGCTCTCTTTCTTAATTCATCAATCTTACTTTGATTAACACCATCAGCTAATTCAAGTCTTAAGTCATCTGTAAATAAGTTAGCAACATCATCAAGTAAAGAATCATATTTATAAATCTTAACTTCATTAATTTGAATTGATTTTACATTATTAGCTACTGTTAAACCTATTTGAATAGCATTAGCAGTAATTGGTTCATAAGTTCTAATTACATAGTAAGTACGATTATTTTCATCTTTTCTAACGCTTAAATTAGCAAGAACTTCTTGTTTATTTGCTGAATTAAATTCTGTAGCACTTTCCCAATAATGAACTTTTAAATCATTTTCAGAAGTTTTTTTATAAGTAGCTGTATAAGAATCAGGAACTGTTAAAATAAATTCGTTCATTTCATAATTTTGGTCCATAACAATGATTGGAGAACCTGAATTATATGAATGCGCACTCATTTGCCAATCATTATTATTATAATAGGTTTTATAGTTATCATCAACAATTGAGAACTTATCTCCACCTTCCATACTACCAATAGAATAAATTACATCTTTAATGTGGTTAGTAACAGTCTTACCATCATTTTTTGTATTTAATAATTTATATTTAGGAGTAATCGTTGGAGCAATTCCTAAAGTCTTACCACGAACAGTTTGACTCTTAGGTCCTTCTCCATTTGGATTATTACCAGTTATATAAACTTCATATTCAGTTTCATCTTTTAAACCTTTTAAAGCATAACTATTTTTATCAATTAGAGAAGTCTTTGTCCAAGATTCAGTTCCAACTACTCTATAATAGACATAATAACTTAAGGTATCATCCATATCTTTCCAACTTAAATTTAAAGCTGAATAGTCAGGTTTTACATTAACCATATCAGGTGAAGGTGGTAATCCATTAAACTTAGGACTTGCAGAAACTTCTTCACTCCATCCACTCTTCCATTCTCCATTAACAGCTTGAACTGCTATTTTATATGTTTTATAATTTTTTAAATCTTCAATTGTAAAATTAGTAAATGTTGTTTGGAAGATAACATTATTCTTCTTATCTCCATTTATTTTAATTTCATAACCTGTAACATTAGTAACTGGAGCAAAACTTACAGTTAATTGTTCACTTTTACTTTCATCAACTTTAATATCTTTTGGAACATAAAATCCTTCAGGTTCACTTGTTTCCATCTTAACATTATTTAAAAATTCTACTTTAGCAATATCAGCAAGTTTACTTGAACCTACTTTAGTAACTTTAATTGTTACTTTTTTAACGGCTATTTGACTTCCTAAATCAATGACAATAGATTCTGTATCTTCATCAGTAAAGTATTCTATACCATCAACTTTCTTTATTTCTTTTGGTTTAACTTCTTTGGTTAAGGTTTTCCCATTTTCAACATATTCAACAGAAAGACTCATCTCTTCTGGTTTATTTTCTCCAACTTGAACCTTAATTTCACTCATTTTAACAGGTTCACTATTACCTTTAGTTAAATCTAAAACTAAGTTAATTGGATTTTTTTCACTTACTTCTTTATCATCTTTAGGACTTAAAGTTACAACTTCATTTGAATCAGTGAAAATTGATGCTAAATCCCCTTCTATTTCTGTATTGGTAGGTACTTCAATACTTACTTTACTACTATCCATAATTGGATTAGTATCTTCAGACTTAGCTGATTTTTTCGTACCATTAATACTTGCTGTAATATAGTTTAAATCTGCAATATTAGTTACTCCATCACAGTTTAAATCATAACTTCCTTTACCTTTAATTGCATTAAGCATTAAATCTAAGTCTTTATTATTAACTATTTCATCATTATTAATATCACCAATTGTAAACATTCCATTTTCATTAGTAATACTAACTCTTTTAGAAAATTCTTTTAAAGTAACAGGTACTAAGTAATCAACAAAATTATTACCTACTAAACCTACTTTATAGTCTCCTACTTCAAGACCATATATATTAATAGAATAGTAAACTATCTTTCTATTATCTGCTGTTCCTTTAAGTGGTTTACCATCTACTCCTCTTTTAGTAGCTGTTATTCGAATATTTTCTTGACTACCTAAAGTAACATATTTTTCCTTTTTAATATTAGTAATTTCATCAAGGGCAAATTCAGCAGTTTGATTTTTACTATTTTTAATTTGATATTTAATACCATTATTAACATTTTCTTCAATAGGTAAAACAAACTCTACCTCAAGTTCAATATCTCCTTTACCCTTAAATTCTACATTATTTATACTCTTTGTTTGGGTATCAAGTGCATCTACTTCTATAAATGGTGTTACATAATTAAATACCATAACAACTAATAAAAATAATGAAACAATTTTTCTAAACTTCTTCATAAAAACACCTCAATCGTATTATATTTTATTCTTGATAATAAGTCAACAATATTTATCATTATTTGACAAAAATTTATGTCAAAATTTTACAAAAAGTGTCAACTTCTAATATCTTTAAATTCTATTTCCAAATTTTAGAAATTATACCTCTTTTTTTAAAATATAATACCCCTTTCTTTAATGCTTCTTATTATAACAAATTTATTGTTAAAACGCAAGAAAAATTAAAAGAAGTATTGCTACCTCTTCTATAAATCTTCTAATTGTTCAATTTTAGGTTTCTTTGGCTCTTCTTGATTTGGATTAGTATTAGTAGACTCTGGTATAGTTGGAGTTTGAACTTCTGGTTGAGAGACTTTTACTTCTGGATTTGGAACTTGTTGAGCAACTGGAACGACCGGAGCAACCTCAGGTGTTGGTGCTACTGGAGGAACAATTTGAAGTTCAAAGGAATTTAATGTACTTGGTGCTACAGTTTTTGCTTCTGCTGGTTCACTAACTTGAGAAACTGGTACTACATTAATTGATTCAAGAGGATTAACTTTTTGAGGTTCAGTTTGCATTGGTGGAGTTTGAGGTACCTCTTGAGTAACAGGATTTGTAGGTTGAGGTTCTACTTTATTTTGTTCAATAGTTGGATTCTCTATTTTTACATCTTCTTTTGAAGTAGTATTTTCTTTTACATTTATATCTTGATTATCTTTTTTATTTTTACCTTTTTTAATACCTAAGATTATTACAATAATTAATATTATAAATAAAGCAAGTACTCCAATTCCGACATAAATAGTTGTCATATTATAAAGTTCAAATTCAAATTCAATAGCATCCATTCCTGATGAATCTAATTTCCAACTTAATTTCTTAAGTCCATTATCCGTAGATGTTGCATTATTAGATAAAGCAGCCTCAGGTAAAGTAACATTAAAACTTAAATCCATTCCACTTGCTAAACTAGAAAAATCTAAATCTCCAAAATCTCCATCTATATCTGTATCTATATCTGTATCCTGATTAGTCTCAGTATCTGTTGTATCACTACTATCTTCTGTATTACCTAAACTACTATCAAGTCCACTATCAGATGCATCAAAACTAAATTTAGCCTTATAAGTATTCTTTAAAAGTCCTTTTGTAACCTTAAATAAATAACTATCAGAATTTTCTTCAAGTATTCCTGATAAACTATATTCCATATCTTTTTCCGTTGAAACTTCATCAATATTTTTTACCTTTTTAGATATCGTATATCCTTTCATTTCTCCATCATCATACTCTTTTATTGTATATCCTTGAGATTCTAACTCCCTTTTATCTTCATCCTCAAGTATATCTCCACTGGCTTCTGAACTTTCCAATAATTGTTTATTCATTGCATAAATAATTGAAAAATCCATGGACTTATCTTTTTTAATATCCATGTTTACATTATATTTAACACATCCAGTTAATAAACTAATTACAAGTAACATTAATAAGTATTTAATTTTTTTCATATTTTCTTACTCCTATCCTTTATATTAACATTTTAACATTAATTCTTTAATTCGACAAGATATTTTTGAAAAAAAGAAAAAGATAGTTAAACTATCCTTATCTAAAGTTACAACATGAACCTGGGTCAACATTACTTACTACGTTTTCTTCACAGCAAGAATATTCAGGTCTATAAGTATGTTTGTAAATATGATGATTAATTATTCTAGTTCTGATTGGACAAACATGTGGAACTTCATGCATAATTGTTCTATGAACACATCTTTCTTGCATTGGTTCAACAACTGGTTGATTACATCCACCACCCATATTCATATTACCATTAAAATCATTATTAGTAACATTAGTATCAATATCAATGTTGTTTGTCATATCATTTGCAAAAAAGTTATTGTTTATATCGTTATCTCTATCATAACATCTTTCTTGAAACATAAAAATCCTCCTATCTACTTTTATCGTATGAGGTATTTTTTTATTTGAAAAGTATATTTACCTAAGTTTTAGAATATAATTTGATGGTGATTAGATGAAAATAGTTGTCTATGCAATTTGTAAAAATGAAAGTAAATTTGTTAAACGTTGGTACGATTCTGTTAAAGATGCTGATAGTATCTATGTTCTTGATACAGGTTCAAGTGATGATACAAAAGAAAAATTAAAGGAACTCGGAGTAAATGTTTATGAAAAAGTATTTGAACCATTTCGGTTTGATTTAGCTAGAAATGAAATTTTAAATAAACTACCACTTGATGCTGACCTTTGTATATCTTTAGATTTAGATGAAGTAATGACTCCAGGTTGGAGAAAGATTTTAGAAGATAATTATCATGGTGAAACAAGGGTTAGTTATACTTATAATTGGCATATAGATGAAAACAATGTTCCTGATGTTACTTTTTATCTTGATAAAATTCATACAAGATGCGATTATAAATGGACCCATCCTGTTCATGAAGTCTTAGAAAATATTAATCATAATGAAACTAGAGTAACTATTAAAGAATTAGTTGTCAATCATTATCCAGATAAAGAAAAAAGTCGAAGTAGTTATCTTCCTCTTTTGGAGTTATCTGTTAAAGAAAACCCTGAAGACGATAGGAATATGCATTATTTAGGAAGAGAATATATGTATTATAAAAGATATCAAGAAGCAATTGATACTTTAATTAAACATTTAAGTTTAAAAAGTGCTACTTGGCTTGATGAAAGATGTGCATCAATGCGTTTTATCGGAAGATGTTATAAGAATTTAAATAGATTTGATGAAGCAATTATGTGGTATGAAAAAGCCATTCATGAAGCACCTTATTTAAGAGATTCCTATGTTGAACTGGCAATGCTTTATTATGAAAAGGAAGATTACCTAAAAGTTTATACTTATTTAAAACAAGCATTAACTATTAAAACCCATAAAAAGAGTTATATAAATGAAATATTTTCTTGGAATGAAACTATCTATGATTTATTATCAATTGCTTGTTACTATCTAAATTTACTTCCTGAATCTTTATATTATATTGATAAAGCTTTAGAAATAAGTCCTGATAATGAAAGAATAAAAAATAATAAAGTTTTAATAGATAAAATTTTAAATCAAAATTAAAAAAAGACTTAGGTCTTTTATTTTTTAATGTTATTTAAGAAATTACAAGTATTATTTCTAACTTTATAATTCTTAGGTAACAGATAAATATTATCATAACAATTTAGTTTATTAAAGTATTCTCCAATATAAACTGTATATCCATCTTTGATACTATGAAAATTCTCTTTATTTTTAAATGTATAATCTAAATTTAAATTTTCTTTTATATCTTTATTATTTAAATAATCTTTATAATCATATTCTATATCTCCTACTTTAACTTTTATACTTTCTATATTATAGTAATAAATATTTGAATAATTTGTTTTTAATACTAATTGTTTACTAATTATAGAGTTATCTTTTACTAAAACATCAGTTATATACTTTTCTCTTCTTAGTTTAAATTTATCCATATATTTATCTATTTCTGGATAATTGTTAATAAAATATTCTAAAGAATGTTTAGAGTTATCAAAAACAATATTATAGTTTCCTTGACATTTTGTATAATACTTATATCCATCAATTACTCCAACTAAAGTTTCTTTATCTAAACATTTAATACTTCCTGATACTTCAGGTACTCGCATATATTCTTGATAAATATAAGCAAATATTCTATTGGAACCTAAAAAGATTAACATGATAAATAAAATAATAGAAATAATATTTAAAGTTTTATCTTTAATTTTAAAAGTAAAGTATTTTTTTAATAATTCTATTAAATTAGTTTTATAAATAAGTAAGAATATAAGATAACCACCTATTATATTTAAAATAACTTCATCTATATCAAAGACTCCAACTAATAGTAAATACTCTAACCATCTAAAACTTAAACTAGTAAGAATTAAAGTAAGTAACATAAGATAATGTTTTTTAAAGTTCTTATTAATTAAGGGTAATAAAATACTAAGTGGTATTAGCATTAGAAAATGTCCAATTAAAGTATTTAAGTTATTATGAAAAGAACTTATAATTGTTTTAAAAGGGATTAAGTTATAATCATATAGTTTTATTTCGTTTAAAACTAAACCTTTAATTGGATTAATAATTATTAAACTAATTAGGAATACTAGATAAATAACTAAGATAAGGTATTTATTTCTTTTTATTTCTTTCTTACTAGTACTTCTTAGATTAGATATTAAAATTAAAATAATTGGTATTTCTAAAAATATTAAGTAATCATATAAATCAGCATATAAGTTTAATTTAAAAGTAATGATAGTAAATAAATAAAAACTAATACCTAAGATTATTGCTAAGATATTTATAAGATATTTTCCTTTCTTATCATGAAATATTTTAAAAACTTCTTTTAATTTTTGCATATATTTTCTCCTTTCAACAAGAGTATAAGATAAAGATATTCTATAGTAAAGGATAAAATTGTCCCATATTGAAAAAGGACGAATAACGTCCTATAATTCTTTTTCAAAGTCTAATTTAATTATTTCTTCTGAATCTTCATAAGTAACTTTTAAATAAGTATTATTTATTATCTCTTTCATATCTTTAGTTGGTAAGAATTTATCATACTTATTTATATTAATTAAAACATAGTTAGTATCTAATCCTTTATAAATAGATATATCTTTATCTTTTTTATAGAATAATTCATATTCTTTAATTTCTTTAGTAGTTTCAATAGCACCTAGTTTTAAGAAAGTTTTCTTCTTCGTGAAGACAATTAATCCGGATTGAATTTTAAAGTTATCACTTTCTCCATTTATTAAGTAGACTGAGGTTGCTTTGTAAGTTGTAAGAAAGTAATAAGCTAAGAATAAAACTAAGATTAAAATTAATTCGAATATTAATATTGTAGTA
The DNA here is from genome assembly GCA_947629475.1 of uncultured Bacilli bacterium. Taxonomy (GTDB): domain Bacteria; phylum Bacillota_I; class Bacilli_A; order RF39; family UBA660; genus RUG591. The sequence goes on along the minus strand of CANRDV010000034.1, from coordinate 2,488 downwards.
ACTTTTTTAACTTTCTTTTTATTTAATTCAACATTTAAAGGTAAACTATCATGATTTTTAGAATTATCTAATTTTTCTCGTTCACCTAGCAATATTTCATTAATAGATACTCCGTATAGTTTACTTAAAGCAAGCAATGATTCATGACTTGGAAGATTTATTCCTCTTTCCCATTTAGAAACATTTTCGCGACTAACCAAAACTTGTTCAGCTAATTGTTCTTGCGTAAATCCTGCTTCTTTTCTTAGTTCCGTTAAAAATGAACCTATTTTTCGTGAGTTCATACTAGCAACCTTGTTCACTACAAGTCATACTTGTATATTTTTCTAAGATATCATGAATTTGTTTATAAGAATCATTCTTTATTTCGTCTGTTAATTCCATCATTGAATCGGTTTGAAGTTCACTTATTCCTTCAACTACTCCTTTTATTTCTTGTTCTTTGATTACTAAGATATTCGGAGCATAAATTCTTCTTCCAACAACCTGGTCATCTATTTTGTATTCAGCAAGATTATCTCCTAGTAATTCAACTATTTTATTATAGCCTTCGCTTCCTTCTTTGATTGTTACTACTTCTCCATCTTTAATTTCTTTTTTATCTCTTATATCATAGACATCAACATAATAAATCTTATCAACTTTTAATTCACTTGCTGCATTTAATAAGATTTCTATCATACTCCTGCACCATGGACAAGTTTTAAAACCAAAGTAGACAACCATATCTTCTTTATTTTCAATTTTCTTAGCTAACTCCTCCGCACTAATATAAACCATTGGATTTTTTTTAGGAATTGATACTTCTCGATATTGTTCTTGTCCATTTAATCCTTCATATTCTTCTTTAAATTTAATCGCATCACTTTTCTTACAACCTGTAAGAGTTAATACTAACATTAAAATAACTAATAATTTTACTTTTTTCAATTTAACCACCACATTCATTATAGCAATACTTTTGATATTTTTCAATAATATTTTTAAAACTCATTGATTTATTAAACATTTTTATATATAATTATCTTGGTGATTTAAATGACTATAACTGTTAAAGTAACGGAAAAGACAAAAAACATGATGTTAGAATTTTATGATGATTTAAAAAGAGATAAGACTCCAGAGTATTCTTTATTTCAAGCTGATGATGGAGATACAGTTGTAACTTTGTATACTTCGGGTAAAGCTGTTTTTCAAGGAAGAGATGCGGACCTTGCAAGTGAATATTGGATTGAAACAGAAAGAATTAATGCTGGAAAAGTTGAATATACTAATTCGGATAAGAAAGAAAAAAAAGTGATTGAAAATAAAAAGTCTTATGAAAAAGATTATATGAATTGCAATGCCGTTGGAAGTGATGAGGTAGGAACTGGTGATTATTTTGGACCAATTGTTGTAACAGCTTCCTTTGTAAAGCAAGATGATGTTTCTTATTTAAAAGAATTAGGAGTTATGGATTCTAAAAAATTAACTGATGATAAAATGCTTGAAATAGCACCTCTTATTGCTAAAAGAATTAAGTATAAAAGTATCGTTTTAACTAATAGAGATTATAATAAATATCATAAAGAATATAATATGAATAAGGTTAAAGCTATTTTACATAATAAAGTTTTATATGAATTAATGCAAGAAGACCTTCCTGTTGATTATGTAATAGTTGACCAATTTGTTTATCCTAATAAATATTATGAATATTTAAAAGAAAGTAAATATGTTCAAAGAGGAATTACTTTTATTACTAAGGCTGAAGATAAGAATCTTGCTGTTGCCTCAAGTAGTATTATTAGTAGATATTTATTCTTAAAAGAATTTAAAAAGTTAGAAGAAACTTTAAATATGAAACTTCCTAAAGGGGCTGGCGAAGAGGTAGATAGAGTTGGACGCGAGATAGTAGAAAAATATGGAAAAAATAAACTTGAAAGTGTTGCTAAATTAAGTTTTAAAAATACTGAAAGAATCATTGAAAATCAATGATTCTTTTTTACTGTTTACCAAATTATTAAAGTTGTTATTTTTTAATTTTGTCAGAATTATTAATTATTTCCTTAACTTTTTCTTCTGACAAATTACTAGCGTTAGCAATAATATCTAGTTTGACACCTTGGTTGTATAATCTAATTACCATATCATGCTTAGCCTCTTCAATTCCAAGAGTTTTTCCTTCTTCAATTCCAAGAGCTTTACCTCGGGCTTCACCCTCAGAATCTCCAATGTCTCTACCCATAGCAAATTTTTGGAAATCCTCATCTTGTTTTATTATGTTTTTTAAAACCCTTTCATTCATTAACATATCTCTATACTCCTCTTCTTTAGATAAGTTTTTAAGTTTACTAACATAATTCTCAAGTTCAGATATATCTTTGCTTATCTAATTTAAATTTTTTATAGCATTGATATTAGAGATATTATTGTTATTTTTTAATTTTGTCAGAATTATTAATTATTTCCTTAACTTTTTCTTCTGACAAATTACTAGCGTTAGCAA
>CANRDV010000033.1 GCA_947629475.1 uncultured Bacilli bacterium | reverse complement strand
AAATCTCTATATTATTAGAGACATTTTCACTTAAAATTTATTTTTTTATTAGAGACATTTTCATTTAAAAATCACAACTTTTTTGTAACTTTTTTAGTATTTGTAAATTCCAGAACTAAATTCTAGTTTTTTTCGGACTAGAATTTAGTTTCGGAATTCAACTAGAATTTAATTTCGTAAAAAAATATACATTAATTTTAGAATTAAATTCTAGTTTCAAATTTTTCAAACTGGAATTTAATTTAGGAATTGATATCTATATTTTATCATATACATAAAACCAATTATTATTACTATAAAATCTGTTTTTACCCATTATTTAAAAGCAGTTATAACTATAGAAAGCACTATTACCTAAAAATAGTTTATTTATGCCGAGAAAACTTCTTTACAATAGGCATGGGCAATTCGTAATGCTATTAGGCAAGGCATTTTTTTGCCTTGCCCATTTACTAATAGAATTGCCCATGGGTTCCTATTGTCAAGAAGGAAATTGGAATAATTAAACTATTTTTAATAATATAACTAATTCTTTATCAAAAATTTGAAATATTATTAGAAATAAAAAAACTAGAATTTACTTCTGGAATCAAAAAAATTCTAGTCTTTTTTTGAATTTAATTTTTCTCAAAAGTAAACTAGAACTTACTTTCTCCTTGCTACATAAGGATTATAAACTAGAATTTAGTTCTGAAATCAACTCTTTTTTAGTATTTTTTTGATATTCTTTATGACAAAACTCTTGAAATTTACAATCACTACATTCTGGCTTAATTGCTTTACATTTATATCTTCCAAATAAAACTAATTGTTTATGTAATTTATTCCAATTTTCTTTTTTAAATACTTTCTTTAAATCTTTTTCAACTTCTAAAGGCTCTTTAGACTTAGTTAAACCTAATCTATTAGATACTCTTAAAACATGTGTATCAACTGCAAGTGATGGAATATCATATAGTTCTCCTAAAACAACATTAGCTGTCTTTCTCCCTATCCCTTTCATACTTTCAAGTTCTATATGACTTTTAGGTACTTTCCCATTAAAATTAGTAATTAAAGTATTAGCTATTTCTAAAACATTACTTGCTTTTTTATTATAATTACCAATTGGTTTAATTATTTCTTTTATATCATCAAGATTTGCTTTACTTAGTTTTTCTAAAGTATCATATTTCTTAAATAAAATTCTTGTTACTTTATTAACACCTATATCTGTTGTTTGAGCTGATAACATAACCGCAATTAATAATTCATAATCTTTTGTATATTCAAGTTCACATTTAGGTTCTTTAAATAAATAATCTAAATATTCTTCAATTTGCAATATAGTTTTCATCATCCAACCAATCCCATTCTGAGGTATCAACATCTACTATATCATCTGTAGTATTATCTTGTTTATTATCATTATTATTTAAATCATCAAGATTTTTTATTCCCTGCATCTGCCAATTTAAAAGCATCTTATCTACATATTTTAAATTATAAACACCTGATGCAAGTGCTAAGCTAATCGCTTCTTTAATTAAACTTGAATCAATATTATTTGTAAGCCAACCTTCAATTGTTTTAATCTCAATACTATTAAGTGGTCTTTTTAATTCTTTCTCAATATAAGAATAAATACTTTCAACCTCTTCCTTTGTTTCAGTATTAATCAAAAGTGTACTAATCTTTTCATAAAAATTCTCTAAATTAATTACTTCTTCTAAAACTCCATTTTCATTTTTTAATACTTCTAAGGTTAAATAACCTTTAGAAATTAAAACGGATACATATCCCATTGCTTCCATAATATCTATATTTAAATCATTAGCAATCTTTTCAGGATTAAAATCAAGAGTATCTTGTTTACTATATAAGTACATTAAGAAAACAAACTCTTCCATCGTTAAATTCATTTTTTTAAAACATTTTAAAATATATAGAGGTATAACAACATTGCCATCTCCAATAAATTTATTTAATTTATTTTTCATAATTACCTCTTATTAACCTTTAAAGAATAACTATATTCTGAATTTGTTACTTCTTCATTAAAGTAAATATAAACTTTATAAGTATCTTTCTTTTTTCTTTCTATCTTATTTTTAAGTAAAATATTATCCTTTATATCATTTAAAGTGCCACTTGCTATTTCTTTATCATTTACTAAAATTATATAATCTAGACTACTTCTATCAAGACCTTCTGATAATTTATCATCAATTACTAAATCAAAGTCAAGATTTGCTAAACTTTTATTTTCTAAAGTAAATATATAAGGATAATTCTTTAAAGCTTCTTCTTTAGTTTGTTTATTAGTATTTTCTAATTTAAATTCTTCTGTATCTTCAAAAGTTACATTTAAATTAATATCCCCATATTTATTTTTATCAACATACATACTTACAACATAAGAAATGCCCATAACAAATATACATAATAATATAATTCCAATTATTTTTCCTATTTTCATATTTACTCCTCACTTTAATCCTAATTTCCTGTAATTAAATTATACACCAATTTTTCTTAAAGTGCATTACTTTTTTTAGCAAATCTTATTTTTTTCACGAAGTTTTTTTATTTCTTCACTTTGCATATACTCTGAATATGGCATTCTTCTATCAACAATTGTTCCATTTTCAAATATTTCAATTATTCTATTAGCTGCTGTTTCATTTAATTCATAGTCTAAACTAGTAAATAAGATTTCTCCTTTAAAGTTAATCATTCCTTTGTTTAAAGATGTTATACTTTCAAGGTCTAAATGGTTAGTTGGTTCATCAAAGATTAAGAAGTTTGGTTCTTCAAGCATCATCTTTGATAGCATACAACGGGCTTTCTCACCACCTGATAAGACATTTACGGATTTAAAGACATCATCACCTGAAAAAAGCATTCTTCCTAAGAACCCTCTTAGAACTTCAACATCATCTACTCGTTTGTACTTAGACATCCATTCAATTATATTTTCGTCTCCCTTAAAGTATTCTGTATTATCACTTTCAAAATAAGATATTTTATTATTACAACACCATTTAAATTCTCCAGCATTATATTTTTTCTTCTTAGTTAAAACATCAAATAATAAAGTTTTTTGAATATTTGAACCAAGTACAACTATTTTATCATCTTTTAAAACTGTAAAAGATACTTTATTAAGAAGTTTATTTCCTTTTTCATCTAAAACTGTTAAGTTATCTACATTTAAAACTTCTCTACTATTTCCTTTTTCAAATTTAAAGTCAATAAAAGGATATTTTCTTGATGAAGGTATTATTTCTTCAAGTTCAATTTTTTCTAAGATTTTTTTACGTGATGTTGCTTGTTTACTTTTAGATGCATTAGCACTAAATTTTGCAATGAAGTCTTTTAATTCTTTAATTTTATCTTCTTTTTTTCTATTTGATTCTTTTATTTGTTTTTGCAATAATTCACTTGTTTCTCTCCAGAAATCATAATTTCCAGCATATAAAGTCATTTTCTTATAATCTATATCAACTATATTCGTACAAACATTATTTAAGAAGTGTCTATCATGACTAACCACAATAACACAGTTAGGATAATTAATAATAAACTCGCTTAACCAGTTAATAGCATCGATATCTAAGTTATTAGTTGGCTCATCAAGAAGTAATACATCAGGATTTTGAAATAGGCTTTTTGCAAGTAAGACTTTTACTTTATCATTATTCTCTAACTCTTTCATCTTTAAATAATGAAGTTCATTTTTTATTCCTAAGTTAGCAAGTAAAGTACTTGCTTCGCTTTCAGCTTCCCAACCATTTAATTCCATAAATTCGGCTTCAAGTTCTCCAAGTCTTATTCCATCTTCTTCACTAAACTCAGTATGAGAATATAACTCATCTTTTTCACATCTTATATCATATAATTTTTTATTACCCATAATAACAACATCAATAACTAAAAAGTCATCATATTTATAATGGTCTTGTTCAAGGGTTGAAACTCTATCATTTTTAGGTATTATAATTTCTCCCGTTGTTGTTTCTAATTCATGATTTATTAATTTTAAGAAAGTACTTTTTCCACTTCCATTAGCACCTATTAAACCATAACAAGCTCCATCATTAAATTTTAAATTAACATTTTCAAATAAAGTCTTTGTTCCAAATCTTAAAGAGACATTATTAACTGTAATCATACTATCAGTCCTTTCAAACTATTTAATTTTATCATGAAAAATTTAGCAAGTAAAGAAAAAAAACACAAATGTGTTTACTTTCTTGTTTCAAATTTTAATTTTTTACCCTTGAATGCTATTACCATTTTAATAATCTTATATCCTTTTAAACTAACTTCATATTTCATTTCATCTATTTGTCTAAATCCATCTTCAATCGCTTTATCAAAATCAGAACCTGCTACTTTAAATTCGATTATATATGCTGTTTTATTTTTATCAAATGGTTTTAAGATTAAATCATATCTTCCATATCCAGACTCTCTATTACTAGTTATTTCATAGTTATTACAACCACTTCTTAATAACCCCATTGTAAATGCATGATAAAAGTTTTCTCCATTATTATTATCTGGTACATCATAATAACTAAAACTTTCGATTACAATATTTTCAAAATTTCTTTTAAACTCTTCAATATCATTTTCATATAAATATTTTGTAAAATCATAACTCTTTAAAGGTCCAATCATAAACCAATCTTTAACAATATTTTCTAAATTATTTCTAATTTCTAAATTAGGTATTTTTAAAGTTGCATCTTCATAGTTTTCTAAAAAATTATTAGGTGTTAAATAGCCACTAAACATAAATAAAGTATAAATATTATCTTTATTTCCTTCTAAACTACTAAGGTCTAGATTAACATTTAAATTAATATGTTCTATATAATCTGTTTTAAGTAAATCTTCAAAACTATTCAATATTTCTTCTCTATTATTTAAATTATAAATTAAATTTTTAATTAAATCTACTCCTCCAGTATTTACCCAATAAGACATCAAATTTTGGTCATTTTTTAAATAATTCAAAATACTCCATGGATTATAAATATTAGTATTGCCAAATAAATAACCATCATACCATTTCTTCACTCCATCAATACTTAATCCATAACTCTCTAAAAGATTATTAACTTCATCATAAGTAAATCCAAAATAATTAGAAAATTTATTATTCATTATATTATAAACAATTATATTATTAGCACCACTAAATAAATTTTCTTTACTTATTCTTGAAATTCCAGTTATTATTCCCTTATGAAGATTAGAATAAATTGGTTCTGGTTTAAAAGTTGTTACAAATAATTGTTTCATAAAAGTTATTATTTCATTATAATATCCCTTTTCATATCCATGTAATATTGGAGCATCATATTCATCTAATAATACTATAACTTTTTCATTATAAAATTCTTTTAAATAACCTACTAAGTAAGAAAAAGCATCAGCAAGTTCACTATCTTCTTCTTTTTTTATTATTCTATTATAAAATTCTACATCTATATCTGAATTTTCTAAAACAAATTTATATTTTTTATATAAATCAGACATAATTGTTTTATATCTATCTATAAATTCAGAATAAGTATCTTTTTTTGTATTCTTTAAGTCTAAAAAGATAGTTGGATATTTATTCATCTCACTTAAGTATTTTTTATCTTGCTTCATTATATTTAAACCTTTAAATAATTCATGACTATCAAATTCATTACTAAAATAATAATATAACATAGATAAATTTAAAGTTTTACCAAATCTTCTTGGTCTTGGCAACATAATAGTATCGTCATCATTATCAATTATTTCTTTAATAAATAATGTTTTATCAATATATACTGCTCCACTTTCAATTAGTTTTTTAAAATCATTAGTTTCTGTAACTTTTATTTCCTTTTCCATAAAATATCAGCTCCTTTTTTATACTTATATTTTATCATATGAGTCTTATAAAGTAAATGAAAAAAACTATTTTTCAATAGTTTAATTACTACTTAACCAAGGAAATTCTCTTTCAATTGTTAAAGTTGGTCTTGATGATATTAAATTATTAGCTTCTTCATTAGTTACTCCATTGGTAAATATACTAAAGTTATCAGTATCATTAGCAGTTCCACCTCTTGTAAGCCAAGTATTATCAGTATCAAATTCGGCTTTTGTACCATTATACCATCTATTAGTATCACTTTTATTAACTTCTTTAGTTCCATCTCCAAGTTTTCCTAAAGTAGTATATTTGGTATAGTATTTAGCATTTGGAATAAAGGTACTTGGAGTAGTTGTTCCCATTACAAACTCATTAGCACCACCGACCATATCATAAACTCCATAAATAGTACCTGTTGTTGAGGCTTTAACACCGGTCGTTGCTTCACTATATAAAGTATCAGTATTTGCATAACCAGTTTTTAAACTTCCATCTGTATAATTTTTATTCGGAGTAATCTCTCCATTAATTCCATATCTTGACATAGCAAGATAAGCTACTGCTCCCCACTCCATATTAGTCTCTAGATGAATATCAAAGTTATTATTATCACCAGTTATACTTCCATCATCGGAAACTGTTGTAGCTGTTGTATCTTGAGTAAATCCATGAATATTACCACTTGCTTCCATATTTCTTACACTCTTAAACATATTAAGAGGTGTTATATTTCTTAAACTTTCTTGATTTGGTTTTATATAAATTGGATTAGTACCAACATCTGTTGCACCTGGACTTGACATCTCAAACTTTGAAAACCAGAAACCAACTAATTCTTTATCTCCAAATTTAAAAGCTGGATGCGTGTAAGTACTTAAATTATCTGTAACTGTACCACAATTTTCATCTGTACAAGTAACGGTTCCCGTTGAATTAATTCCATATTCAAATTTTATATTAATTGCTTTTTCGTTTAAATTAGTACCTTGATTATTAAATACAGTATATTTATATCTTGGTATCCATACCCACATAGAAGTAATATCCTCATCACTTACTAAAGTTCCCATCTTACTATAATCCGTACTAGAACTTGACTTTACTGTAACAGCATTAGCCCACATCTTAGCATCATAATCATACCATTTATAAGTTTCATTACGATTAGTTGCATCCGCAACTTTCCAACCACCATCATAATATACTGGTATCATATTATCAAGCATCTCCGGAGGATTAGCCCCACTTTTATCAAGATTTAAAGGCTGACTTCCTTCAACCATCACTTTTTTAGAAAAAGTTCTGCCACCTTCTGTTACATCATAATCTATCCAACAAACTATTTCATAATCAATGGTTTCACTTGGTTCAATCGTTCCTGAATCAATTACCCCATCATCACTTAAAGTTTTAATCTCTAAAACTTCAGGACTTCCAGGGCTTCCAGACTTACTCTTCGTTTTCGTTAATCTATATCTTACTTCATTATTTTTTAAAGTATTAACAGCATCATCTATTAAACTTACTTTATATTCTGATAAAATAGAACCATTATTAGTAATTTGAAAAGTTCTTGCTTCCCCTTTAACTCCTTCTTCATCACTTAAAGGTACTTGCTTAGTTAAATTCAATCCAGCAAGTTCTTTAGTTATTTCAATACCAAAACTAGTAACCAAATTAACCTTTTGATTACCACTTTCTTTTTCAACTCTTAAATAGGCATAACTTCCACCAAGTATACTCATGACAACAACAAGACTTAATATATAAACTAATAAGTTTCTTCTTTTCTTCATTTTCTACCTCCTTTACCTATTCTTATACATCTATTCTCATACCTTACATTATACACCACTTTTATATTTTTGGGAATACCTAAATTTAACTATTTTACATTTAATTGTCTAACAATAATAAAAGGTAATGTTAAAAATCAATTACTTAAATTTCTAACACCACCTTTAACTATATATTCTTTTTTCTTTTTATTAGGAATCTTAATAATACTAAGTAAACTAAAATATAAAACATTTAAAATAATACTATTCTTAAATTTATAAAATAAATCACTTAATGTAACAACATTATAATTACTTAATTTAACTAACATAAATAATATTAAATCATATAAAAATATACATACTATAACTAATAAGATATTAACTAAATAATTCGTTCTAATTAATTTATCTATTTTTTTAACTAATTTACCAAATAATAAAAAGATTAAACTATTAAATAAAAAGATATAAGAAAATAATAAATCATAAATAAAACCTATAATAAAAATAGTTTTAAAATAATTACTAGTTTTATTATGTAAAAATATTACTAAAGTTAAAGTTAACATTGGATAAAATAAAGTTAAATTATTAAAGTAACTTGGTATAAAATAACTAAGTAGATAATCTAAGATAATTGTTATTATAATAATTATATACATAAGTCTCTTCCTTTCAAAAAAATAGAAGTTGTTAACTTCTACATATCAAATAAATCACTATGACTTCCCGCCATAAATAGTAATAAAACCAATTCATTATCTTTATATTTATAAATTAATAACCAATTAGGTTCTATATGACATTCATAACAATCTTTAAAAGTTTTATCATTTCTTAATTTGTGATTTTCATATTTAACTTCTAATTCTTTACCATTTGCTAATTTTTCAACAATATCAATAAGTTTTTCAATGTCTTTATTTTGTTTAACGATTTTCTTTAATTCTTTATTAAATCTTGAAGTTGATTTTACTTCATAAAGTGAATCTTCAACGTTTATCTTCATTTAATATATCCTCAAACATCTTTCTAACATTGTGGTATCCCTTAGCCTTGATTTTTCCACTTAGTATATCTTCCCCTTCTTCTAAAGCTTCTAATAATTCTTTACTAGGTTTAGGATTAACTACTTCAAAGGGAACACCATCTTTATTGATTAATTGTTTTATAGCCATATTAATATATGTACTCATGTTTAGACCTAAATTGCTTAAAATCCCAGTTGCCATTTCTTTATCTCTTTTATCTATTTGAACACTTATTGCTGTTGTTAAACTTTCCATACTTATATCTCCTTTCTGAAAGAATTATACTACTTTTTGATAAAAAGTCAATAAATTTATATATAATATATTATTTTTTATATAAATTTAATATATATTACATATAAAATCACTTCCTTATTAAGACATTTACAAAGCGAAAGTCATTAAAGTTGGCACTTGGTTTAATGTTGATAATCTTGGATACTCCATATTTAGAATCTATTACAGAATCAACACTTCCAATTAAGATACCACTTGGAAATACTCCACCCATGCCACTTGTATAAACTAAACTATCTTTAGGAATATCCGTTATTTTATTAGTTGATGTTACTTGCAAATAATTTTTGTCATTATCATAACCACTTAAGATACCATAGATTGTATCATCATTATTCTTTATCATCACCGATATCTTATTATTAATATCACTGGTTGTAATTAGTTTAACTTCACTTGTTGTTTTAGATACTTTATTAATTCTACCTATTAAACCACTTCCCGTTATAACTGCCATATCTTCTTTGATACCACTATTAGTTCCTTTATTTATTGTAATTGTATTAAACCAATACATTCTATTTCTTTCAACAACTAAAGAACTAACTTTATCAAACTCACTTAAAGTACTACTTAAATCATTTAACTTTAATAACTCTTCTAACTCTTTATCTCTTTCTTCTTTAATTCCCTCTTCAACTTTACTATCTAATTTAACTTCATCATTAATGGCTTTAACTGGGAAAAAGATAATATCTTTAAGTAAATAATAAGGATAAAAGATATTTTTATCACTTTTAATAGCAATAAAAGCTATTAGATAAATACAAATTAAAATAACAAATGTTTTAATCTTTAACATAACTACTCCATTAAATTATTTTCAAAGAAACTAAAGTAACTATCATCTGATACAACTAAATGGTCAAGTACTGAAATTCCTTGAATTTGTCCTATTTCTTTTAAAGTTCTAGTAATCTCAATATCAGCTTTACTTGGAATAACATCTCCACTTGGATGATTATGCATACAAATAATGGCTGATGCATTACATAAATAAGCATTTTTGAAAACTTCTCTTGGATGAATTATACTTTGATTAATTGTTCCCATAAATAATAATTTCCTTTCTATTAAATTTCTTTTATTATCTAAATAAAATACATAAAAGTGTTCTTGTTTTAAACCATTAAATAAATATTTATTATCTTGATAAATAAAGTCTGGTTTAGTATAAGTTATTTTAGGTTCATTACTACTTTTTAAATAAATTCTTCGAGCAAGTTCTACTAAAGTAACTAAATCAATTCTTTTTACAATTCCTAATCCTTTAATATTTTCAAATGTATGAATATTAATATCTTTAAGTTTACTAATATCACCAATATTGCTTAAAATTTCACTAGCTAAATCTCTTGATGATTTTCCACGACTTCCTGTTTTAATTAGAATTGCAAGTAACTCTTCATTAGATAAATTACTAACTCCATATTTCATTAATCTTTCCCTTGGTCTTTCAACTTCCGGTATTTCTTTTATTAACATTTTAATCCCTCCTATTATAATATAACCGGAAAAAAATGTTTTTTTAAAGTTTTAATGCATTATTTTCAAAAATTTCTTTCATAACTTCATTTATCTCTTTATAATCATCAGTTTTTTCTAAAATTTTATCAAATTCTTTTAATAAATCTAAAGTCTCAGAATTAGTAACATAATCACTTCTTATATAAGTATAAATTTCTTTTTCTTTATAGTATTCTTGAATTTTTAAAGCAACATCATGACTAGTTGTAACTCCTAAATATATATAATATTTATCATCAAGTTCTACTATTTTATAGCTATCTAATTTACTACTATTTTCCTTGGCTGCATCTTCTGTTGTATACACTCCATATTGAACATAATAAATATTTCCATCTGATTCAAGATACTCTTTTCCTTCATAGTTATTAAAGATTACATTTCCAAATACATAACCAATTATTATACCTAAACAAATTACAATTATAACATTTCTTCTCATATTCCTCCTTTATTATCATTATAATTTATTTAATATAAAAAAATTGTCGAATAAAAAAAGATTAAGTAATTTTTACTTAACCTCATTATATTCTGTTAATTTATCAAATGCTTTATGAACTTCAACATCATATTTTACATTATCTTTAGAACCATATTCATTTAGAATATTTTCTTTAGTTGTATTAAACTTTTGGGCTGTTTCATCAATATATTTGTCAATCTCTTCATCACTTACTGTAATATTTTCAAGTTTAATAATTTCTTCTAGAATTAAACGATATAAAACATTCTTGAAAGCTTCTTTTTCAAGTTGATTACGTAATTCTTTCTCAGTTGTTTTTGTGAATTGATAATATAAATCTAAAGTAATTCCTTGATATCTTAAGTTTTGTTCCATTCTAGCCATTAAATGGTCAATTTCATCTTCAACCATTTCATCAGGAATATCCACATCAGTATTCTTTGAAATTGCTTCCATAACTTCATCAACAAACTTATTCTCGATATCCTCTTTCTTATGAGTTTCTAAGTGTTCTTTAATTTCACTCTCTAGAGTTTCTTTAGAATTAACTCCTTCCATTCCTAAATCTTCAAAGAAATCAGCATCTAGTTCCCGATTTTGTTTTACTTTAATTTCATGTAATTTAACTTTAAATATAGCATCTTTGCCTTTTAAGTTCTCTGCTTGATAATCATCAGGGAAAGTAACTTTAATATCTTTTTCTTCTTCTTTTTCCATACCAATTAATTGGTCTTCAAAACCTGGAATAAAAGTCTTACTTCCAATTACTAAACTATAATTTTCAGCTTTACCACCATCAAATGGAACTCCATCTATAGAACCTTCATAGTCAATGATAGCAGTATCTCCCTCTTCAACTTTACCATCTTTAATAACAAGTTCAGCATAATGTTCTAGTAAATGTTCAATTTCATGGTCTATTTCTTCTTTGGTTACTTCAAGTTTATCTTTCTTAATCTTTAAATCTTTATACTTTTTAATATTAATTTCTGGTTTTGTAATAATTGTAAATTCAAAAGTAATTTTATCCTTATCTACTTCCTTAATATTAACTAAAGGTCTTGCAACTGGTTCTAAGTTTTCATCTTTAAGAACTTTTGTAAATGAATCTTGAACTACTAAATCACTTGCTTCATAGAATAAACTATCATACCCATTTTTCTTAACATACATTTCAAATGGAACTTTACCAGGTCTAAATCCATCCATTTTAATTTTTTTCTTATTTTTTTCATAAGTTTTCTTTAAAGCATCACTCCAAGCTTTTCCTGTAACTGTAGTTTCTACTACATGTCTATTTTTACTATTTTTTTCCATAATCTCCTCCAACACGTGATATTATAACCTATCTTTCGTTTGTTTTCAAGTAAATTTTTACTTTTTAATCAACTTTTACAAATCTAGCAATATCATCTACATAAGTATCAGATACTATTCCATACCTTGGTAAAAGCATTTTATTGCTTTCTAAAGTTATTCTTTGCCGTCCTCCAATAAATCCCATCGTAAATCCTGCTTCTTTTAAAGTTGCAATTGCATAATCATTGTACTCAAAGAACGGATAACAAAATACAGTTGTTTGATTTAATTGGTCACGACTTTTCTTTAAATCTTCTAAAATTTTATCTTTTGGTAAACATTTAATAGGACTTCCTTGTCCATCTGGACATTCTCCAGTATAATGTAAGGAATAAGAATGCGAATGAATTTCTAAGTTAGGAGATGCATAATCCTCTGGTTTTCCAGCACTTCCAATTAAGAATAAAGTTGCATGTAAATCAAGTTCTTCTAATACTTTAATAGCTGCATCTACAAAATAACCATCATCTATTGTAATAACTGCTGTCTTATAAGGTAATTGAACTTTCTTATCTAAAAACATTTCTAAATCATTCATAGTAGCAGTATAATAACCATTATCTTTTAAATAAGATAAATGACTTTTAAATTGAGTATCACTTAAACAAATACTAGAATTAGCATTTAAACATTCCCGTTTTTCCTCAGGATTAGTAGAATCATAAACAAAGTGATAAACTAAAGCTGCAAGAGACTCCGTATGATTTAAATCTGTATTCTTATTTTCAACTATCTCCCCTTCATCTTTTTTAATATAATATAAATTATCATCTATTACTATTCCTAAACTATTCTCTTCTTTAATAGTAATTGGAAATGTAAAGGAAGACTTAATATTAGAAACTAAGATATTACAATCTTTATCTTGATATAAATTAGTAGTATCTTTTGTCTTAATACTTTCATTAAAAGGAACATAATTTAAATAAAATGTATCTTTTTCTTTTTTCTCATATTCTTTTAAATCTTTATAATCAATATAATAATCTTTATCTTTAAGTTTAAAATATCCCTTATCTATATAAGAATCACTTTCTAAATTTAAAGAAACTCCACTTTTAAGACTACCAACTTCAATAATTTCAGAATTATCTAATTTATATAATTTCTTATCATTAGTAGTCATAGCCTCATTAAGAAAATAATCTTTGTAATTAATATTTTCTGGTTTTTTGTTTTTAACTTCTTTCTTATCAACCATTATCAAACTAGCCCCTACTGATACAACAGATAATAATATACAAATAAGTATAATTAAAATAATTTTACCTCTTCTGCTTAATCTTATCTTTTTCATATTTTTCCTTTCTATTAAGAGTATAGTAACAATTGTACTATTTTATACCTAATTCCTTTAATTCTTTACTTATGTCTTCTTTAACAAATAATTCTATAGGAATATCAAGTCGCAACGACAAATAATACAAAACCCCTAAAGAAAATGTTTGATTAGTTTTAGAAGATTCTATATTTGCTATAAATCCCCTAGAAAATGTTGAATCCATACTAAGTTGTTCTTGAGTTAATTTTCTAAATTTTCTAAACATTTTTATACGTTTAGATGCACGTTCATATATATAACTTATATCTTCTTTTTCCATATATTATTATCTCCTCAATAATATAATATCAGTAAACAGTTGCATAATTTGTCAGTTTATAGTTGCATTTTTATTAAGATTAAAAAAAATTACAAAAAAAATAAATGCATATAAGATGCACTTATTTAACATTTAATCATCATCAATTACATTTCTTTATTATATTATTTTCCAATATCCCTCATTCCTAATTTTCACTTTCATATTTCTACCTATATTATAAGTATTTTTAACAAAAAATGATACTTTAAATGATACTATAAAATTAAAGAAAGCACTTACATGCCTTCTATTTCACATCAGAATTTGTATACGCTTATTATTAAATTTAACGTTGCCTACCTTTAATAAAGCATTCCTCCCCATTCAACTGCACTAAAACCTATTCTTTTAAATGTTTCTAATTTTTCTTCTTTAATAGTAGTTTCTTTATTTACTTTTTTAATATGTATAGTTACTCTTAATAAAGAATCTGGTTTTGGTGTAATTATTAATTTATTATTTTGTTCTCTTTCTTTAGTTAATTCAAAGTAAACTAAACTTTTTTCATTATTTTCTAAAATAGGTAAGAAATACATGATAAATTCATTGGCTTCCCTAGAATTTAATCCAATTATTTTTAATTTATCTTCTAAGAAATTAATAGCCTTATCTTTAGTTACATAAAATCCTTCTTTAAAATCTACTTCATGATATCTTACTTCATCCCAATATAAAGCATAATAGTATTTGTTATCTTTATCACGTAAATCTCCATTAGGTTTAGCTATAACTTCCCATTTATCTTGATACTTAGGATAAGTTGTAGTTAAATATTCAGGATGTTCAAACTCTACTTTAACTTTAGTTTCCTCAGTTGGATATAAGTATAAAACTGGTTTAGCTCGTCCTCCCATTTCATGGTCAACTGGATATTCTTTTATTTCTTTATTAGTATTATAACAATATTCTATTCCGTAGTTACCATCTGCATCTTTTCCATCTTTATAATAAATCAATAAATAAAGTCCTTCTTCACTATCTTTATCTAATTCTTTTAGTTCTTCTTTAGTATAATAAGTTGAAAAATCATCATAAGTATACTTATTTTCATTCCATTTAATTACTTGTTTATTTTCTTTAGTATTATCTATATTCATAATACTTAAATAATTATTATTATCTATATAAATTAAGTAATTATTAATTATTTGTTTAACTTTATCTTTATTAACATTAACTGTAGTTATTACATTGCCATCTACATCATATTTTTTTAAAATATTATTATCTAATATATATAGATAGTTATCATAAACTGATATATAATTACTATGTATATCTTTAACTAATAGTTTTTTATTATTAGCATAAATATTTTTTATTATATAACTTTCACATCCTTCATTTTCAAAGTAAATATATTTTTCATTTAGTTTATTAACTGAGTAATAAGTACCACAATTAAGATTATCAAATTTAGAAGATACAAATTCTTCCTTTTCTTCTTTAGCATTTAAAAGAAATGATTGATTCTCACCACCATACGCACTTAAATAATCACTTGTATTAGTAGAATTAATTGATGTATATTTATTTTCATACATTTTTTTATTAGTAGTAAGATTATAATAAGCAGAATATTCACTATCTATTCCTTTATATACAACACCCATTAATTTATCATTTTCATCAAGAACTAAATTATAAGTATTATATGTATCTTCTAAATCTATTTTGCTTATTTCTTTTTTATTGATATCATATAATTTTAAACCATTGTCTTTATATAAAATATAACTATTATTATCAATATCTAAAACTTTTGCATCCAGAGTTTCTGTTTTAATAGTAAATGCCAAGGTATTACAATAATCACTTTGCTCTTTACAATAATAACTACCTTCATTAGTATAAATATCTAATTTATACTTATAATTATATTGATTAGCATTATCTTCTTGCTGATTATTATCAGGATTAATATCATTATCTTTAGGTAATAAATATTTAAATGTTATAAAACAAGTAACTATTAAAAATATTGTTAAAAATACTATTACAAAAATTATTATACCTTTCTTATTCTTTGATTCTTGTTCTTTATTTTCAAGATTAGTTTCATTATTATTTATCATACTCTACCTACCTTTAAAATAATTATAGATTAAAATATAGGTAAATACAATTTAAAAGTTATTAAAATATGTCAATTAAATGTAAAAAATAACAAATAATTATTACTTGTTATTTCTAAATTTTAAAAGTATTCTTAAAGTATTTAGAATAGTAAGTACAGTAACACCAGTATCCGAAAAAACTGCAAACCACATTGAAGATAGACCAAATAAACTAAGAATTAGAATTATTACTTTAACTCCAAGGGCAAAGATTAAGTTTTCTTTAATAATTAAATTAGTATATTTACTTATTTTAATTGCAAGAGGTATTTTTAATAAATCATCATTCATAATAACAATATCACTGGAAGTAATCGCAGCATCACTTCCAAGATTTCCCATACTAATACCAATCTTGGCTCTTTTTAAAACTGGAGCATCATTAATACCATCACCAACAAAAGCAACTACTTCATTATTTTCTATTTCTTCGTATTTTAAATACTTATCTTGAGGAAGCATACTAAAATAAAATTTATCAATATCTAAAGTCTTTGATATTTCCTTAGCTACTTCTTCTTTATCACCCGTAAATAAATAAGGTTCAATCGCTTCTTCCTTTAACTTTTTAATTGTTAAGTAAGCTTCATCCTTAATTCCATCATCTATTAATATTGAAGCAACATGTTTAGAGTTAATATTTAAATGAACGGATACATCATAGCAACAATTATCATCACAGACCTTTTTAGTACCTATCTTAATTAAATCCTTACCTAATTTAAAAGATATACCTACCCCACTTATTTCTTTATAATCTTTAATATTTTTGGTATTAACTTTTTTAGTACTTAATTTCATAATTGACTTTGCAATTGGATGGTCTGAGAAAGATTCCCCACATCTTAATATTTCAATTATCTCATCTTTCTTATAATTTTTATCATGAACTTGAATATCTGTTACCTGAAACTCTCCGGTTGTTAAAGTACCGGTTTTATCAAATATTATCTTCTTCATTTTAGATAAATTATCTAAATAATTACTTCCTTTAATTAAAATACCATTTTTTGAAGAAACACCTATTCCAGTGAAATATGATAAAGGAACTGAGATAGCTATCGCACATGGACAAGAAATAACTAAGAAAGTTAAAGCTCTATATAAACTATCTTTAAAAGAAATATTAAATAAAGGTAAAACTAATATAACTAAAATAGCAAGAACTAAAATAATTGGAGTATAAATCTTACTTAATCTTGAAACTAAAGTCTCAACCGAAGCTTTTTTATCACTGGCATTTTCAACAAGTTCTAAAATTTTAGCAACTGTTGAATCTTTATAAACTTTCGTGGCTTTTATTTCAATTACTTCATCTTCATTTATATAACCTGATAAAACTTTATCATTTTTCTTTAATTCAAGAAGTTCAGCTTCCCCTGTTAAACTACTAGTATCAAACTTAGTTTTACCATTTGTAATTACACCATCAACCGGAACTTTTTCACCATTTTTAATACATAAAATATCACCTAATTTAACTTCTTCAACCGGAATTTCTACAATATTCTCGCCAACTTTTAAATTAGCATAGTTTTGTTTTAAAGTTAAAAGTTCTTGAACAGAAGTTCTCGTTTTATTAACGGCCTTTTCTTCTAAAATCTTTCCAAGTAAATATAAAGAGGCAACCATTATTCCTTCTAAATGGGCTCCAATTAATAAAGCTCCAATTGAAGATATACATATTAATAAATTTTCATTTATAGTATGACTTCTAACTAACATTTTAATAGCTTTTAGAAATGGTTTATATAAAACAACAAGATAAGCTATGTATAAAAATATTTCATGATATCGAAATTTAAGACTACCAACTAAAGTTAATAATAAAGCCATTATTAAATAATAAATACTATATTCCTTTTTAATAACTTCTTCTTTAACAACCTTAACACCTGGTTCTATCTTATCAATTATTTCATTTATTAACTTTAAAGCTTCCGTATCTTCTAAAGATGTTTCATAACTAATCTTTGAAGTTGAATAATTAATAATAACATTCTTTAAGTTAGAATTTTTATTTAAATTATCTTGAACTTTTAAAGCACAGGCAGCACAATCTAAATTAATTATCTTATATTTATACTTTTTCATTTAAGTCTCCTAACTAAGTCCATAACTTCATCAATTGTTTCAAGTTGATTGTTTTTAATATCATCTACCATACAAGTTTTCATATGATGAATAAGTAATTCTTCTCCTAAACTTTTAATAGCTGCTTCTATAGCTGATATTTGAATTAAAATATCATCACAATGCCTATCTTCTTCAATCATCCTACTTATTCCTTTAACTTGACCTTCAATTCTATTTAATCTTTTAACATACTTGTCAATATCTTCTTTACTTCTATGCGTAATTCTCTTACATCTTTTTTCTTCTTTATTCATAATTTTATCCTTTCATTAGTATTATATACCCGTATGGGGTATATAGTCAAGATATATTTTTTACCAATTTTTACCATTTTATTCGTATGTAACTACATTATATCGTATTATGGGGGCAAAAAAAGACAAATAACAAATATAATGAGAAAATTATATTGGTGATGTTTATATGAATTTTGCAAAACTAGCAATGTATAGAAATGATAATGATTTATCTCAAAGAGAATTAGCTAAAATACTTAATGTAAGTAAATCAACTTATGCTAGATGGGAAACTCAAGAAGAAATTATTCCCCTTAAACATTTAGCTAAGTATTGTAATTATTTTCACCTTTCCATGGATTATATTCTTGGTTTAAGTAAAGAAAATAATTTTAAAAATTATGATTATACTAAAGTAATTGATAAAGTTATAATTGGAAAAAACATTAAAAATTTAAGAAAAAAATATAACTTAACTCAACGTGACTTTGCTAGTTTCTTAAATACTTCTCAATCAACTGTTTCGGCTTATGAAAGTGGCAAAACTTTAGTTTTAACAGCATTCCTTTATAGTTTAGCTAAGGAATTTAATTCCTCCGTTGATAAATTATGCGGTCTTGAAAAAATCGAGTAGAGGAAAATAAATAAATTATTTTGCCCCTCTCACACCACCGTACGTACCGTTCGGTATACGGCGG
>CANRDV010000032.1 GCA_947629475.1 uncultured Bacilli bacterium | reverse complement strand
CCCACCTAGTTATGGAAAAGGTGCTAATGGAGAGATATGGTCACTTGAAAAGGATTTATTTAATTTAATTAATCTATGTCAAGAATTACTCTCAGATACTCCCCTACTTTTTATGGTTAATTCTTATTCAGGGTTATCTCCAATTGTTTTAGAAAATATTTTAAAACTAACTAATAAAAAAGATAAAGTAAATATTTATTCATATGAAATAGGTCTTCCAATTACTAAGAATAATCTAGTACTTCCATGTGGTATAACCGGAGTAATTGAATATGAATAATTTAAATATTTTATATGAAGATAATCATTTAATAGTAGTTATTAAACCAAAAGATATTTTAAGTCAAGCAGATATTACAAACGAACTTGATATGTTAACTATTTTAAAAGATTATATAAAGAATAAATATAATAAACCTGGGAATGTATATCTTGGTTTAGTTCATCGATTAGATAAGAAAACAAGTGGAATTATGGTGTTTGCAAGAACTTCTAAAGCTGCTAAGAGATTACAAGATGCTATTAAAAATAAAACTTTTAAGAAAACTTATTTAGCAGTCTGTCATGGTAAAACACCCAAAGAAGGAACATTCGTAGATTACCTTGAAAAGCAAGGAACTAAAAGTGTTATCTCAACTAAAGAAAAAGGAAAGTATGCAGAACTTGATTTTAAAAGATTAGATTATAATAAAACTAATGATTTATCTTTAGTAGAAGTAAATTTAAAAACAGGACGTAATCATCAAATAAGATTACAGTTTGCAAGTAGAAATTTTCCTTTATATGGTGATAATAAATATGGTAATGACCAAAATAAAACTTTAGGTTTATTTGCTTATAAGTTAAAATTTCCTCATCCAACAACTAAAGAAATATTATCTTTTAAATCCATTCCAGATTATAAACCATTTAAAAACTTCAAGATTAATTCTTGAAGTTTTAGTTCTAATCTTAAGAATTACTGTTCTTTAAGCTTAAAAATAACTTAACTAACAATAACACGACCATTATAATTCAACTCCCCTTTATAATTCTCACTTATCCATAGTTTTAAATTAATATCTTTTGTTTCTTTATTATTTAAACTATCTATATAAATTACTCCATCCATATTTAAAGAATTAATATTTCCATTATTAATAGAATATTTTATATAGTTATTAGAAATACTTTCTTCAAGTAAATCTGAAACTATTGTTATCTTAATATCTTCTTTAGTATCATTAGTATTAGATATACTAAAGTTATATGGTTTAACTTTACTTATTTCATTATCACTTACTTGTATAAGATTATTAAATGCAATTGAGTCTGATACTTTAATACCAGATTTATTATAATCTTGATAAGATACCTCAAGTCCTTTATAGTTAAACCAACAATAAGTAGAACCTATTAGGAAAATTAAAGTTGTTATAATAGATATAACATGTTTTCTTATAATTTTATCATACTTATCCATACCAAATACCCCCATATTTGTGGCTATATTATATCATACTTTTATTTATTTGTCAAATTTATGGTAATTTCTTTGTTGATATCTAAGGGACGATAAGAAACTTTGCATTCATCCATTAACTTTTTACTAATCCTAACATCATCAGTATCTTTATATTTATCTGAAAGATATATTACTTCTTTGATACCAGATTGAATTATTAATTTAGCACATTCATTACATGGGAATAAGTCAACATAAAGAGTTGCTCCTTCTAAATCTTTACGTGAACCGCGGTAATTTAAGATAGCATTTAGTTCAGCATGACAAACATACGCATACTTAGTATCCATCTTCTCCCCTTCTCTATTCCAAGGGAAAACATCATCATGATAGCCATTAGGAGCTCCATTATAACCGATTGATAAAATTCTATTACTAGAGTCAACTATACAGGCTCCAACTTGGGTATTAGGGTCTTTACTTCTTAAGGCTGAGAGTTTAGCAATTGCCATAAAATACTCATCCCATCTTAAATAGTCATTTCTTGCTTTACGCATTCACATACACTTCCTTTCAAACTATTATCTATTCGACTTTCAATTTTTACTTTAACTAAAGTATTAGGTTTTAATTCTTTATCAATTAAAACTTTTAAATAATTTCCAGTATGACCAACCGAAATATTATCTTTTACTGTTTCAATTAAAACTTCAACAGTTTTACCTATAAATTTATCTAAATACTTAGATTCAAGTTCATTACTTAGTTCAATAAGTTTTTTAACTCTTTCTTTTTTTATATATTCAGGAATTTGATTAGGCATTACTGCGGCTTTCGTTCCTTCTCTTGCTGAATAAGGAAAAACATGAATTTTTGAAAATTCCATTTCTCTTGCAAACTCTAAAGTTTCTTGAAATTCTTCTTCCGTCTCTCCAGGAAAACCAACAATAATATCAGTTGATATACTTATATCAGGTCTAATACTTCTAATTACTTTTAATTTATCTCTAAAATAAGGTGTTAAATATTTTCTATTCATATCTTTTAAAACCTTATCACTTCCTGCTTGAAGTGGTATATGTAAATGTGATACTATTTTATCTTCACTTCGTAAAACCTCTAAAAAATCATCATTTAATTCAGTTATTTCAATCGAAGATATTCGAAGTCTTTCTAAACCTTTTATCTTTGTTATTTCTTTTAATAAAGAAGGAAATGTTGTTTCAATATCACTTCCATAGTGCCCTGTATGGATACCTGTTAAAACAATTTCTTTATAATTGTTTTTAACTAAAGTATTTATTTCTTTTAAAATAACATCTTTATCTTTACTTCTTTGTTTTCCTCTAGTATAAGGAATTATACAATAAGAACAAAAGTTTTCACATCCATCTTGAATTTTAACAAATGCTCTTGTATGTGATTCCATATTAGAAATAAACATATCTTCAAATTCTAAGTCAAAGTCTTTGTATAAAAGTTTCTTTTTTTCGTGATTTTTTATATAATCTTCAACAAGTTCTAATACTTTAGATTTATCTTTATTACCTATAATAATACTAACATCTTTATTATCATAATCTTTATGAGCTTCAATCATACAACCCATAACAACAACTATAGCATCTTTATTTTCTCTTAAAACATGGTTAATTACTTTTCTACTTTTAGCATCACTTTGATTTGTAACACTACAAGTATTAATTATATAAATATCACTAAGAGAATCAGTTATCTCATAACCTCTATTTTTAAATAAAGATAAAACATATTCACTTTCATAGGCATTAACTTTACAACCTAAATTAATTACTCTAACTTTCATTTTTTCATTCTAACTTTATATTTATCATGTTCTTTTTCATCTAACTGTCTTAAATTAATACTATGAAAATCAATTAAATAAGTAAATTTTTCTAATAATATGTCTCTTAATTCTTTATCTTCGATTCCTAATATTTTTTCTAAATAATCACCATAAGGTATATTAGCACGATTAATTAAACTTCTTAATATCTCAGGATTAACTAAGTCTTGTAAATCTTCTAAATTAAATTCTGGAACTAACACAAGTTGACAATTATCATCAAGTATTACTTTATTAGCAAGCTTATCCATAACATGATTTACTACTTTACCATTAAAAGTTACTAATAAACCAGCAATTGTTTGAGTAGTTAAAACTCTCCCATAAAATACATAAGCTGTTGCTACTAATTCATCATAAGTCCACATAATTATTCCTCCTATCTATAATAACGAGCACTAAGTATTATTATATATAAAAAGAAAACCTTAGTCAAGGTTTTTCTTTAATTCATTTAACATATTTAAAACTTTATTTGTTTTTCTAATCTCTTTATCAAGTTTTTCTAAGTTAGCCGTATTTTCAAGTTGAATTTCATTTAAGTTTTCACTTTCAATACCTGTTTTAATACTTGCTTCATAAATATCCATTGTACTTGGAGCTTCCATCTTTTCACCTGTGAATTTTTCATAAACTTCCGTTATAGAAATAGGTTCATCTTCCATATCTTCTTCAATTACTTGCATTTCCTGAGTTGCACTTAATAATTCTTGATAACTAATAATCGCACTTTCTTCTTCTAATTGTTCTAAATTATTAATTGTATCTTCTAAAGTATGAGGATGTTCTAATTCCTCTTTAATCTTATTAAGTTCAAGAACGGCTTTGTTCTCTTCTGGTTCTAACTCTAAAACTTCAATCTCTTCCTCATCAGGCTCTAAGCATTCAATCGTAACTTGAGGTTTTATTTCCTCTAATTCTAAGTTTTCTTCCTTCTCTAAAGTAACTTCTTCTCTAAGTGGTTTTAATTCTTCTTGGTAATCTTTAGTTAATGCTAAAACCTCATTTTCAATTGCTTCTAAAGTTATTTCTTCTTCTTTAGCATCAACTATTTCATCAGTTTCTACTTTAACTTCTTCTAATTGCTTAGAATCTTCCTTATTATCTTGAACTTCAATCGTAATATTTTCTTTTTTCTTACTAAGAAATTCTAAAATCGATAATAGCAAAATAACCAATACTAAAAATCCAACCACACTTACCATAATCATAATTTCTAAATTTGTGAATAATTCCATTATTATCACCTCTCATATTCATAATTTATCATACTAAGTGCTGTAATAGATGCCGTTTCAGTTCTTAATACTCTATTACCTAAAGAAGTTCTAATAAAGCCATTCTTTATTAAATAATCTTCTTCTTCATTTTTAAATCCACCTTCCGGACCTATTACTATAATCATCTTATCACACTTTTCATGATTTTGCAAAACATTTTTTAAGCTAATTGACACTTCATTGACACTTAACAATATTTTTAAATCATAATCTAATTTAGAAATATCTTCAATTGTCTTAATAGATAAGACTTCGGGAATAATATTTCTTTTCGATTGCCGACATGCATCTTTAACAATTTTTTGCCATCTAATAACTTTCTTTTGTTTATCATTACTTTTTAATTTAATAATACTATTTCTTACCTCAAGTGGAATAAACGAATATGCCCCAAGTTCGGTTCCTTTTTCTAAAATTAAATCCATCTTCGTTTCTTTAACTAAACTTTGACATATTGTAACTTTAATCTCTAATTCATTATATGAGTTTATCTCTTCAATTATTTCTACTACAACAGGATTTAACTCGATAATCTTAGTTATATATAATTTTTCTTGATAAATAACTTCTACCTTATCTCCTTTTTGCATTCGCATTACTTTAGTTATATGATAAGTATCATCTATACTTAACTTAAATTTATTATTATCTTTTAAATTACTAAAATATCTTTGCATAACAACCTACAAACAATTCTTCAATAAACTATGAATTTTTCTATAAGTAGTACAATTATAATGAACTCCATCTGATGATGTAGAAGAATTAACGGATATTTTACTATTAGTATCACAATATTTAAAATTCTTAAGTCCACTATTTTGTATCTTACTTTTCATATTACTATTAAATGCATTAATCGCAGCATTTTTGGCATACTTACTTTTTGAATTAATAACTCCATTTATTGAAACATAATATACATATTGATTTTTCCATTTATCTTTTACTAAAGCTTCAACTTTATTATAATATTTATTTGAAAGATTTTTACCATTAGTTGAAGTTGAACCTACTCCATTGACTCCCATTAAAATAAATATATTATAACTTTCATTAGGATTTTTTGAAAGATAAGTATTAGTATCAGGAATTGCAGTATTAACAAACCAACTATATCCCATACTTCCTTTAGCAATTACTTTATCTCCACTGCATGCATTACAATAACTTCCTTTACACATATCAGCAGTTCTTGAATCTCCAATTAAGATTAACTTATTATTAGTTCTATCTGGAATACTATTATCAGTAATCGTACAACCAACTTCTTTATAATTACCTGCTTTATCATAAACTCGAACATTTACATTTTCTAATTTTCCATTATGAGTTAAATTGTTATTTTCAATACTACTTATTAAATTATTATCATTATAATAAGAATAACTTTTAATACCACTTAAAGAATCATTAGCTGTAACAAAAATCATTGTTTTATCATTTTCATCTATTGTTGCATTACAATAAGCAGTAGGTGAATCTTTATCTATTATATCAACATTAATACTCTTACTTACAACCTTTCCACTTTTATTAAATGCTCTAAATGTATAAGTACCATTACTATTTACAATATAAGTCTCAGTTGAATTACTACTTACAACATTATTAGGTAAAGTTAATGATAAGAAATTACTTCCTTCTACTTTAGCTGTAATAGTAACTGATGAATTAGTATAACTAGTTTTATCTAAACTTAACTTAAGTTCTAGTTTATTATCTAAAACAATTATTGTTCTAATTACTTCTTTTTCTAAGCCACTATCTTCAACTCGATAAGTAATTGTATAAGTACCTGGAATATTCGTATCTACTTCACCATTTTTAGTAACTTTATCTGTTAAATCAACTCCTAAATTAGAAACTGCATCATAACCTAATTCTTTATATGTATCTCCAACTGATAAAGTTATAACATTATCTCCTTTTAAAGTAATTGTTAAATAAGAAGGTAATTCTTTCTCTTCATTAGGTTTTACTTCTTCTTTCTTCTCTAAAATGGTAACTTTTCTTGTTTTAATAATATCTTCAATTTTATAAGTAACAGTATAAGTACCTGGTTCTTGATAATTAATATCATTACTTACATTAACTAAATCTGTTTTAATAATTCCATTTGAATCAATAGCATAATATCCTGGTTCTTGATAAAGTTCTCCATTTTCTAAAATAACTTCACTTTTTCCAAATAATCTTAAATTCACAGTAACTATTTCTTCTATAGGTTCAACCTCATCTTTAGAATTAAGACCTAAATAAACACTAACTCCAATTGTTATTATTAAAACTATACTAACTATAATAACTAAAGTTCTATTTTCATATAATATTTCTACTAAATCCTTCTTCATTTAGTATTCCTTCTTTCCTTATCATAAATATATCAAAATTTTAAAAGAAAATCTACAATTTATTCTATTTTTTTTATAATTTACATATTATTTTACATAAAAACTTAGTTTTTGTTTGACTTTTTAAAAACTTTATGGTAAAGTTATAAAGCGAGATATTTATATATAAAAAAGGAGGAATTATGAGTATTAAAGCAACTAGCAAAAAGCCATTATTTGGTAATCGCAGAAGTCATGCTTTAAATGCAACAAGACATATGCAAAAATTAAATATGCAAAATGTAACACTTGAAGATGGAACTAAAGTTAAAATGACTACTCGTGAAGCTAAGAAATATAAAAAAGATATGAAAGAAAAAGAAGATAAAGTTTCTTTATAATCTTCTTTTTTTTATATTTAAACATATATTTTAGTGTATGAAAAAAATATTTAATATAACTCTTACTATCTTACTTATTTATTTTAGTTTTTATTATACTAATAAAGTATCTAATTATATAAAAAGTAAAGACCCTATTATGATTAAAATTCTAAATTCTAAAGATAAATATTCTAAAGAAGCAATTGATGCTACTGTAACTGATAATACAGTTATTCCAGGAATAAGTGGTTTAGAAGTTAATATAGATAAAAGTTATTCTAATATGAAAAAAGTAAATTCTTTTATTCCTGATATGTTAGTATTTTCATCAATTAAACCAAATATTTCTTTACAAGATAATTTAGATAAATTAGTTATATCAGGTAATCCTAAATCTAATAATGTTACTATTTCTTTAAAAATAGATGATTTAAATATTTTAAAAACTGTTTTAGAAACTAATAATAATTATAACTTAGTATTATCAAATTCTTTTATTAATAATAATAAAGATTATTTAAAAACTATTAATAATAATATCTTAACTCTTAATTTAGAAGATATAACTAGTTATTGTTATACTGAAAATATTAAAAAAACTAATTTATGTAATAAAACTCCAACTATTTATTTAAAACCAATTACTTATAATTATTATTATAATACTTTAGATACAATTGATAATGGTTCTATTTTAACTTTTAATATTATTAATAACTCTAATTTAATTGAACTTAATAAAATTACTTCTACTATTAAAAACTTAGGTTATAATATTGTTGACTTAGATACTTTACTAAGAGAGTAAAATTATTACTCTTTTTTCTTGAAACTTTTAATATTTTAAGTTATAATTTAATTGTAGATTAGGAGGAAAATATGCAAGCAAGTATATTAGAAATTAATGAAAATACTGTTGTTGTAAAAGTTACAGGAATAATAGAAGGAAACTTAGTTAATACTTATATGTCTTTTCAAGATACAAAAGTTATAATTGGAGAAATTATTCAAATTAAAGGAGATACTTTATATGTTAATTTAGTTGGAGAAATTAAAGATAATAATTTTGTTTATGGTATTACAGCTAAACCTAGTTTTAATGCAACTATCTCATTTATAGATAAGAATAATGTTTCAATGATTATGAGTTATCCTGAGGTTTTAACAAAAAGTTTATTTATTGGATATAGCCCTATATATGATAATTTAAGAATTAGTTTTGATTTAAATAATTTCTTTAGTGGTCATTTTGCTATTTTAGGAGGTTCTGGTTCAGGTAAATCTTGGTCTTTATCTAAGATTATTCAAAATGTTTTTCAAAATGGAGATAAAGTTCCTTATAAAGCAAGTTTATTTATTTTTGATACTTTTGGTGAATATTATAATTCTTTTACTGGAATTGAAGCTCAAAATCCATATATATCATTTAAAAGTTATACAACTAATTTAGAATCTAATGAAGAAATATTAAAAATACCACCTTTTCTTTTAGATGTAGATGACCTTGCTATATTATTAAATGCCAATTCAACAGACCAATTACAAGTATTAGAAAAAGCATTAAGTTTAGTTAGAATTTTTAAAAGAGAAGATGCCAATATTTTAAAAATAAAAAATGATATTATTGCAAGAGCAATTCTAGATATTTTATTAAGTGGAAGACCATCAGTTCAAGTAAGAGACCAAATATTTTCAATTTTATCTTTTTATAAAACAAGTGAATTAAATCTTGATTCTGTTTTAACTCAACCTGGTTATAATCGTCCTTTAAAGCATTGTTTAATAATTGATGCTGATGGAAAACTTCGAGAAATAGATTTACTAACAGATTTCTTTACAGGGTTCTTAATGGATGAAAAAGAAACTAATAATTTACCTCCAGAAAATGTATGTTATTCTTTAGCTGACCTTGAGAATGCTATTGATTTTGCTCTTATAAGTGAAGGTATGTTTAAAAGTGAAAAGGTTTATGAAAATAATAATTTATTAAAAGTTAGAATGCATACTTTAGTTACTGATTATTATCATACTTATTTTGATTATCCAAATTATATAACTAGAGAAAATTATATTAATACTTTACTTACTAAAGGTAATAGAAAAGCTCAATTAATTAATATTAATATTAACTATGTTGATGATAGATTTGCTAAGAATATTGTTAAAATAATGTCTAAGATGTTATTTGATGTTTTAAAGGTTTATAAACCAAGAGCAAGTTTTCCAGTTCATATTATTTTAGAGGAAGCTCATAGATATGTTATGAATGATGATGGGGTTGACCTCTTAGGTTATAATATCTTTGAAAGAATTAGTAAAGAAGGAAGAAAATATGGTATTCTTTTAGGAGTTATTTCTCAAAGACCTAGTGAGTTATCTGAAACTTCTCTTTCTCAATCAAATAATTTCTTAATATTTAAAATGTCCCATCCAAAAGATTTAAGTTATATCAAAAATTTAATTCCTTATATGACTGATGAAATAGCTAAACGTATTCAAGTTATGCAACCAGGATATTGTTATGCATTTGGTACTGCTTTTAAAATTCCAACTATACTTAAAATAGATAAACCTAATCCAACTCCCGAATCAAATAATGTTGATATTTCCAATACTTGGTTTTTAGATGTTCAAAAGCCAACTACAACTAATACTCAACCTATAGAAGAAATAAAAGAGGTCTAGTTAAAAAAATTCAAGTTTATGTTCTTGAATTTTTATTTTATCTAAAATGTATCACATACTTCTCCATTTGAACCATAGACTGTTACTCCAGGGGCTGAATAAGGTGCATTAGAATACAACCAAGGATAATATTTAGTATTTGAATCATAACCAGGTGGATTTTCAATATTTTTTATTTCATCGCAAGTCCTATCTATTGTAATTTTTGATAAATTTGGATTAGATGGGAAATACCCACCTTTTTCAAATGCATGTTCTCCTATATATTTAATACCATTTCCTATTGTTACTTCTGTTAATTGATTTTGCTGAAAAGCACCAAGTTCAATAGTTGTCACATTATTACCAAGTTCTATTTTTTCTAATTGATTCTCTAAAAATGCCTGATTTCCTATTTTCGTTACACTATCCGGTATCTTTATACTTGTTAATTCATTATGTGAAAATGCTGCACCTAAGATTGAAGATACATTATCACCTATTATAACAGAATTTAAGTTATTAAATGCAAAAACTGACGCTCCTAATTCAATAACACTATCTGGTATTTCAACACTTGTTAAACGATTGCTCTGAAAAGCACTCCTACCAATTTTTCTTACTGTTTTTGGGATTATTACACTCGTTAATCCTTTACCAATAAATGATTTAATATCATCTTCTTCAGCTTCACTCCATTCCCCATCTGCTATAACTGTTACTTTATGTCCATTTATCTCCTCAGGAATAATTACATCTGTACCACATTCTGATAATTCACTTTTATAATCTTTTATCGTCACTTCTGTTTCATCCTCGTTTAGAAATTCTTCATATTCAAAACAAGATAAAGGTGTTGTAGTTGGTGTATCATCATCTAAAGTTTTTTCATCAAAGTCTCCATTTACTGATACTTTAACTGATACATAGGCATCATTATTCCATGTTTCCATGTCCATGTCTGATGTTGATTCTGCATCTCCTGAACCAAGTACCATTTCATCACTTACCCACATATATAATTTATAAGTGATAGTTGTTTCTTTTGACTTTGCTCCTATTGTATTTACCCAGATTTTTGTTCCTTTAGAAAAATCTGAATATTTTCCTTCTTTTATTACTTCCTGTTCTTCACCATCTTGTAATTGTTCAGTTAATCTAAATCTTATGAACTCATCTGGTATTCTTGTATGTCTATTCTCTGGTTCTTCTCCCCATTTAATTACTATTTCATACCAGATTGGTTTTGTATAAGTATTTTTACCTTCAATTGTAAATTGAAAATACTCATTTTCATCATAAGTACTAGTTGGCATAGCACCTTGAATATTTATTGTATTACTTGTTTCAGTATACTTCATATAAATATCTCCTGCAACGAGCTGTTGATTTTCACTTATTTGAAAATAACTCCATAATGCGTAGGTTAATCCTACTAATACTACTAATAGGGTTGTTATTATTACTCCTGTTAGTATTCTTTTCTTTTTCATCTTATTATCCATAATTTTTAACTCCTTCCTTATGATAGCGTCTCACTATTCTAATAATATTATAAGATAAATACTTAGACTTTTCAAGTCTTTTTGAGAGAATTTGAAAAAAGACATAGAAAAGCGTAGTATTAATATACTACTTCTCTATGTCTAAATTTGTCGATTAATAAAAATTTAATTTGTATTATATTTGATAGACCCCCCCCATAGTTAACACATTGTATACATATTTTGATGATACATTTAATATATTAGCCATGTTAGGTCAACTCCTCTCTACAATATAATTTTAACATATACTTTGAAATAATCAAGATGGAAATTTAACTAATTTACACTAATTGACAGAAAAAGTTATTTAACATAAAAGAGACTATTTCTAGTCTCTATTTCTTTTCTCACGTTTACGAGCATTCTTGATTCCAGCTTTTTTAGCTTCCCTACGTCTTACTCCTGGTTTATCATATGCTTCTCTTTTTTTGAATTCAGAAGGGATACCATCTCTAGCAACTTTTTGTTTAAACTTTCTCAAAGCCCCATCTAGATTACCGTTTCTAACAGCAACATGCGTCATCTTTTTACTCCCTCCCTTCGTTCATAAATCATATAGATTATATCAAATTAATTTAAAAAATTCAACAAAAATCTACATTTTTTTCTAAAATATTATATGTTTTTTCTAAAAAATGTGTATTTTTTTAAAAATTTCTTAAAATTAACTCATATAAGGCACGCATAAATGTTCCAAAGTAAGTTCCTAAATTAAAAGTAAATTTAAGAAATATTGTTAGTAAAACTGAAACAATTGGAAGTAAAGCAAGTGGGATTATATAATTTTTAATTATTTCATTATTTATTATAAATCGCATAATTTATTACTACTAATCCTACGAATTGCTCCACCTACAGCTTGACCAATTCCAAAAATAGTTTGGATAAGCCCAGATATTGCTTCAATCATAGCTCCGGTTATGGATAATCCTCCACCTTTAACCATCATCATTTCGCGTCTATCAATCTCTTGCATATAGTTTCTCCTTTCTTAATATTTTTTTAGTTTAATCTTTATAACCATTAGGGTTAACAAATCCATCTAGGATACCTGATAAAAATACTATTGCAGCACTTATTCCAGCAATTACCCATAAAGAGATTCCTCCACCTTTAACTACTTGCATTTCATCTTTTTCTAAGTCTTCCATTTATTCTCCTTTCATCGTATGTAAAACAAATTCATATAAGTTTTCTTCTTTTACTAATACCTCAGCAATTACTTTTTTAGTATCTAAATAATATTTATTAAGTTCTAATTTAATAGTATAAGAATTAAGTAAGTTTTTACTTTCTAAAACTTTAAATTTTATACTTTCATTATTTATCTTAATATCTTTAGATTCAATTATAGATTTTGCTTCTGGATAACTTAAATTAGATATTACTAAGTTATTATTGTTATTAATAATACCTGAATATTTTAAAGTTGTTTTCATTTTAATTGTTAATAATAAAAGAATAACTATCATGATAATATTTATAATAAAAATCAAATATAAAAACTGATAATAATTTTTATAACGTATAAATTTTTTAAATAAACTAATATTCATAAATCAATCCTTTCTGAACTAGTATAAATCTTTGATATAAATCTTTATTATTAAATCTATGACTTATAACAATAACTGTTCTATCTTTTAATATTTCAAATAAACTTTCTAAGATTTTTCTTTCGGCTTTAATATCTAAAGCACTTAAGGCTTCATCAAAAATATAAATATCACTTTTCTTAAGAAGAGCCCTAGCAAGAATTATTCTTTGACGTTCTCCACCAGATAAATTACCTCCATTATTTTCAAGAATCATATCATCTTTTAAGAGACTTTTTTCAATTATTTTATCTATTCCAAAAATTTTTATAACTTTTAAATAATCATCATAAGTTGCATTGGTACCTAAAGTTATATTGTTATAGATAGTATCAGTAAATAAAGTTTCATCTTGAGAAATATAAGTAATTTTTCTTCTTATATCTTTTAAATTATAATTATAGACTTTCCTGTTATCAATTATAATATCCCCTTCATAGTTATCAAGATATCTTGTAAGAAGTTTCATCAAAGTACTCTTACCTCCCCCACTTGTTCCATATAAAAGAACTTTCTCACCTGGATTAATTTCCAAATGTGGACATTTAATTGCATCATTAGTTCCATTATAAGAATATTTTAAATCCTGAATTACAATATGTCCTTGTAAATGAGAATTTAAGATTTTATCATCTAAATTTAAGTTTTCAACTTCAATATTTAATAATTCTTTAATTCTTGTAAAGGAAACACTTGCTTCTTTAATTAGAATTTCTAAAGAACAAATATTAGAAATAGGTGTAAAGTAATAAGTTAATAAACTATTAAAGACTAAAAGTTTTCCAAGAGATAGATTACCGGTATGAACTTCTCTAATACCAAGATAAATTATAACTAATAAACCAATTCCATATAATAAATCTTTAAAGAACCCTTCAATATAGAAATGATGATATAGATTAAAACTTGCATCTTGATAGTTTGAAAACTTATAACTTAACTTATCACTTAAACTTTCTTCTATTTGCATTCCTTTAACTGTATTAATCGAAGTTAAAGATTCAATTAAGTGATTATTAACATCAACTTCTCTTTCTTTCATATTCTTAATTTTATTACCTATTAAAGAGTTATAAAATAAGATTATAAAGATATAAAGTATTGTAATAATAAGAGTAACTAAAGAAAGTTTTACATTAATTTTAACTAGAACAATAAAGATTACAACTAAGAGTACTAAATCAATTGATAAAGTTACAAATAGTTTACTTATAACATCACGTATTTTAAAAACATCTTGGATTCTTGTTATAATATCACCTTTAGTTCGATTTTTAAAATATAAATATGGAAGTCTAACAATATGATTATATACTTCTTTTATTAAAGAATCATCTAATTTATGATTAACATAATTTACTAAGTTGTTTCTAAATAGATTAGTTAATTCTCTTAAAAAGATAACAATTATTAAGAAAATAAAGATATATTTTATAGTATCTAAATTATCTTTAGTAAGTAAATCTAAGAAGAATTGAAATTGATATGAGATTAGGATATTTGAAGTTGTATAGATTAAAGAAAAGATAAATAGTAAAAGAAATGTTAGTTTGTAGTTATTAATAATTGGGAACATTAATTTTAAAATACCTTTTTCTTTAGCTTGTTTTAAAATCTGGGTTCTTGGTTGCATTAGGATATAAACATTTGAAGATAAGTTATTCCAGGCAACATAACCATAGGTTTTAAAGCCACCATCAGGGTCCATGACGGTTATTTCTTTATCATCTATCTTGGTAACTACTACAAAATGTCCATATTGTTTGTTAATTAGTAAATGTGCAATGAAGGGGGGATTTTTCTTCTGCAAGTTACTAATTTTTCCCTTTACGGCTTTAGTTTCAAATCCTAATTTATCTAAAGCTTCAACTAAAGAATAAACTGACACACCTTCATTAGAAGTCTTTGTAAGTTCTCTTAAGTATTCTCGGGATGCATAGCCACCATAATATTTTACAATTGAGATTAAACAAGCTACCCCACAGTCTCTTAAATCAGTTTGTTTCGTATATAAAATTTTTCTCATTAGAACCTCCATATATAATATACAAATTTTTTTAGTGTTTTTACACGTTTTTAAAAAATTTTTTTTATCCTTATTTTATAAGGATTTAAGCATTAAAAAAAGTGAAGTTTCTTCACCTTTTTTAAAATGTTATATATTAGGTACTAAATTTAAATATTTATTATTACTTTAATTCGACTTCTTTTGTTACAATTTTTTTAGTATTATTGAAGATATCATACATTCCTCCAGCAGTAATACCTGATAAAAGAATCGCAGCATCCAAATCTTTCGTGATTATCCATTCGATAGCAGCTACGATAATACCAATGGCAAGATTTTGAAGGGGTATTAATTCATCTTTAATAAATTTAACTTTCTTAGAAAAGAACCCCAATATCATAGTAACAAAAAATGTAACTAAAGTAATTATTTCCGTAGTTCCCATATCCACCTCTGGTAAATTATATGTTAAGTTTTTTTAAATATTAGTATTATCTTGTAATTCCTGAACTTTCTAAGATTTTATCTTGCAAACTAAACATAACTTCTTCATCATCTTTTTTCATATGGTCATATCCAAGGAGATGTAGCATTCCATGAACGGCTAAAAAGCATAACTCCCTAGTATTTGAATGTCCATATTCTAATGCTTGACTATGAACTTTATCAATGGAAATATAAATATCACCTAAAACTCTTTCCTTAGGATTAAAAGTCTTATCATCTTCAAGAGCAAAACTAATAACATCAGTTTCTCTATCAATTCCTCGATAATTCTTATTAAGTTCATGAATATAATTGTTATCAACAATAATTATATTAAATTCAACTTTCTTTAAATCTAAGATTTTTAATCCATTTTTTAATACTTTTAAAACTATTTTAAAATCATCATCTAAGTTTTCTTCTGTTTCATTAAATAAACCTATTTTCATTTCTACCTCACATCATTATATATAAAAGAATAATTGTTGCAATTAAAATTCCGGATATTAAAATGGTACTTATTGTCTTTTTAGACATATTGTTTGTTACTTTATCTAAGATTCTATAAATAAAGTATCCAAGCATTCCACCTATTATATTAAGCATTATATCATCAACGTCAAAACATCTTCCAATTACTAATTGAACTGTTTCAATAGAAAGTGAAACAAGTAAAATAAGTAAGAAAGCTGTTCTTTTTTTATCTAATTTTAAATAATAAGATGCATAAAAACCATAAGGCATAAATAAGACAATATTACCAATTACATTCTTATAAAATAACTTAGAACCAATCATATATCTTGTTACTTCTTTAAAAGGGATAAAGTTATTACCATAAGAAGTTACATCTTGATAAGTTACAACTTGAAAAAACATTAAAATATAAACAATAAATATTAAAGTAAGTATTTCTTCATAAAGAACAAATTTTGGTTTATATTTAATTAAATACATAATTCTAAGTGAGGCGATTGCAACGATTGATACAGCAACTATTGGCCAAGTTGTTTGCATAACTTCAAGTAGAGTATCGGCTAAATTAAACATATTATTCTTCCTTTTCTTTAATATCTTCTTTAATTTCGCTATAGGCTGTGATGTTTTCATAAACTTTAAAAAAGATATCTACATCTATTGTACTATTATTTACGATAATTTTCAATTTTTTTTGCGATAAAATTTTCGAATCTTTAGGTAATTTAGCTAAAATCTTACTTCTTGCAACCTTCAAAGCTTCTTCATAGGCTTCATCTACTGTATAAACATTGTCTTCATCGATTACTTCCGATACTTTTTCATAACTAAACTTAAATGGTAAAAACTTATGAGCAAATATCTTAGTCTCTTCTATTTCTTCATCTTGATATTTCGTTTTATCAAATAAATTATATTTTTTATTAAAAATTGTTAAACTTAATCTTTTCTTGGTTTTACCAGTTAAACTCTTTTTAGAATAAGCAATTGGATATGATACATGAACATTATACCAAGTCTCTCCATAAATAGTGGCATCGGCTCTTACTCTATCAACTACTTCCTCTTTATGAATAATCTCACCACTTACAACACTTTCACCCTTTTTAACATAATCATTTAACTTCTTAACAATACTTCCCTTGGTGGCTTCAATTGATAAGATAATCGCATTTTTAGAAGCAACAACATTTCTTGGAGTAGTATCATCATCACTTTTATTAATAATTCTTTTTTCTACTTCAACGATATAACTAGCACCTACTCTTGTAATCTCAAGCCACTCTAACTTATCCTTATTATTATCTAAAATATCTTTCTTAATCTTTTCTTTATCTGAATAACTCCCTACAAACTTATATAAACTAATTCCCTTATTATCTAACTCTCTTCTTACTAACTCTTCTATTTCCTTATCATCAGTTTTAATATCTATTTTAAATATTATATTTGATAAAAAGATAATTAAACTAAAACCTATAATTACCATAATAAAAAAAAGATAATGTTTTTTTAATAATTCTTTATACTTAATTAATCCTTTATATCCTATAAACTCTATATTATATATTTTTTTAAATTTATCTAACTTCATATAATTATCATAATCTAAATAAAGTAAATAATAATTATCCTTTTTCTTAATCTTATTTATATATATATGATAACTAATTATTCTTTTAAAATACTTACTTTCTATTTTAACAATATAAATATTTTGCATAACTCACCTACAATTCAATTCTTTTAATACATCCTCCAATTAAAACTTCATTATCTAATAACTTTAATAAAGTTAAATCACTTCCAACTATTATTATTTCTTTAGTATCTTTTAAAAGTATTATTTTATCACTTGTTAATAGTAATATATCTTCATAGTTAGATACATCTAATTTATTATCTTTATAAATAAGTTCTAATTTACTTGAATTTAAATATTCTCTTATCTTTCCCATATCTAATATATTTTATTAAAATTATGTAAAGTTTATACCAAATGAAATTAAAAAATGTTATACTTTTATTAGGAGGAGTGTATGAAGAAGTATTTATATATTGATTGTGATGGTGTTATTTATAATAGTGTCAATTTAGCATTTAAGGAAATGGAAGAAATGGGAGTTGATACGAATAATCAAGTTTATATAGATAATTATTTTAAACATGTTAACTGGGACCATTTAATAAATAAAGATACTATTATCAATGATAGTCTTAAGAAGATTAAAGATTTAATAGATAGTAATGAATTTTTTAGTGTTCAAGTTTTAACCCATATTTCTTGCTTTTATGAAGCTATTTTTAAAACCGAAGAAATTGAATCTCAAATACCAGGAGTTGAAGTTATTACACTTCCAAGATTAATTGGTAAAGAAACCATCCTTGACCCCAGTAATAGTATTTTAGTAGATGATGCTTTATATAAGATTAAGGATTGGACTAAAAAAGGTGGAATTGGTGTTTGGTTTAATCAAAATGTAACAAGTATTGTTGAACCATTTGAAATAAGTTATGACCAAGATTATTATATAACTAATAATTTAGAAGATTTAATTAAAATAAATGAATTACTTCATAGTAAGCAAAAAGTAAGAAAATTCTAATTCTTACTTTATTTTTTTCTCAATAATTTTACTATTTATTAATTTCTTTAATAACTTTCTTTTTCTTTTATTATCTATATCTCTAAAGAACTCTATTTCAACTGTTTGCCAGATTAAAACCCAACCTCCAATTAAGAATAGTTCTTCAAGAAGTACTCTATCATTTAAAATTCTTGATATAACTAACATAATTATACCAACTAAAAAGTAAATAACTTGCATTTTATTATTATTAAAATGTTCTTTTAACATTAAGTTATATTCTGTTTTTAAACTATTTATTAAAATATCTTCTAAAGGTTTATCTATCTTTTTATTTAATACTATAGTTATATCTCCATCTACTTCTTTACAATTATCAAGAATAAACTTAATTAAATCAAAAGATACTAACTCTTTATTATATTTAGAAAAGAAATCATCTAAATCCATAATATCAACATCAATTACTTTTTCCATTACCTAACCTTTACCTTTTCTTTGACTTTTTCTCTTATATCATGACCTATAAAATATCTTTCTTTATTATCTTTAACATATTTACCCATTCTATAACTTTTATCATCAATCATAAAGGTAATATACTCACCTACTTCTGTTTTATAACTATAGTTATCACTAGATATCTTCTCATATATTTTAGGTATTAATTCAATATTTTTCTTATCTAAATCACTATCCATGTAATCTCTAAAACTATCTTCAACAACAATATATCTTTCTAATATCTTCTTAATCCATATTAAATACTTTTCTTCTTTCATCTTGGTCCAATCCTCTTTACTTTAATATCATTTATTGTATCTTCAACCTTTTCAATAACTGCATAGGCAGGTATATAATAAGTATATTCTCTTATTGTATTAGCTAAACTATCAAGTTGTAATTTAATTATATCTTTTTTTAAACTCTTAGTATCATTTCGAATATCAAAGTAATCAATAAAATCTCCTTTATAATCTAAAAGTTTTTTACAATATATTTCACTTCCCCAACAAAAATCTTCTCCAATTTCATAAAAATTATTATGATATTTAATTACATAAGATGGAGCATTATGTTCAGTATAATTAGGACTTAAATAATTCTCTTTAGCATAATCTCTTACAAGTCCATAAAGTAAATAAATATATTTACCATATTTAGCATTCTCTTTTCCTATTTCTAAAGGAACAGGGCTTTCAAAATCATCTTCGATAAATTCAGGTATTCTTTCCATAAATTTTTCAAGCCAATTCATATAATTATCATTAGTTTTCATATCTAATTTAATTTTCTTATTTCTAATACTAACTTCATCTTCTAAATATTTTCCCGTTACATCTTCAAATTCCATTTATATTACCTTCTTTCTTTTAATTTTTTCTATATTATCTTTAACATTATCTTCAATTGCTTGAATTGGTATATCATTAGAATATTCTTCTAAAATATTATTTAATCTAATTAACTTAGTATCTATTATTTTCTTTCTATTACTAATCTTATCTTCCATTATATCTTTAAATTCCATTATATCGTTATCAGTATAATTACCTAATCTTTTAACATAATAACTATATCCATTTAATTTAGAACTAATACCTATTTCATATACTATATTATTATATCTAATTAAATAATAACTATAATTATCATTTTTCTTTAAATAAATATAATTACTACTTGCATACTTACTAACTATGTTATATAACAATCTAATTTTTTTCATATTTAATTTATCAGTATCTAATAAATCTTTATATCTTAAATTACTAACATAATTCTCTCCAAATAATACAACTTGTTCTGTAAAATGTTCAATCCAAGTAATATACTCTAAACTATTCTTAATTTCTAAAGTAACTCTTTCTTCATACTCTGAATAATGTTTAAATAATTCAATCCTTTCTTTAAACTTATTAATTAAATTTTTCTTTTTATCTGATATATCCATCAAAAGCCTCCTAGGATTACCCTTAATTAAATTATAAAGTATTTTTCTAATTAAGTCTATATTTTTTAAATATTATTTTAAAAAAACTGATAAAATACTTTAATATTTTTATCAGTTTCTATATTAATATTTATACTATTTTGTGTTTGTAGCATCTTTAATACAACCGCTAATCTCGGGCTCCGCCCTCGATCTTACCTACGGACAGTTTTTAAAATTAAGTTAGTTTGATATTTTATATTAAAAACACCTAAAGTCTCTTAAAATCGATTTTTGAGGTGTTTTTTCATATATTGAAAAAAGTAACCCATTTCTGAATTACTTTTCTTTATCATATTGCATAAACAACAATTTCCTGCTATTATATTATTAT
>CANRDV010000031.1 GCA_947629475.1 uncultured Bacilli bacterium | reverse complement strand
TACAAAATTTGTCAAGAAAAA
Source organism: uncultured Bacilli bacterium (assembly GCA_947629475.1). GTDB lineage: Bacteria > Bacillota_I > Bacilli_A > RF39 > UBA660 > RUG591. The sequence continues at coordinate 21,355 of CANRDV010000031.1, read as the reverse complement.
AAGATAACTTTTTTCAAAAAAATACCTTTTTTCATTTATAGGCTGTGAATAGTAACTGATAGTTACGAAAAATTAAAAAAAGTTTTAAGAAAATATTGTCAAATAAAAAAGTTTATGGTATCATTATAGTATATTAAAGGGATAGTGGTGTCTAGTGGATAATAGTTTGGCCAAATTATTAGCATGTATAGAACCTAAAATAGCAAATATAGGAGATGCCCGAGTTGAAGTTAAATCTCTAAATGAAGTTTTAAAAACGATATCAGAGATTGTTGAACTTGGAAAAAACTCGTATTTGGAAATATTAGATTATTATGACCAAGACTTTATTATAAGAAGTCTTAAATTGTGTCAAAATTCTGATAATTTAATTTCTAAATACAAATCAACTAAATATTTGCTTGAAAATCAAAATGAAGATATAGGTGAGTTACCGCAATTTAAAGAAGCAACTAAGTTTATGCAAGACTTGATTAATTACTTAAGTGATTTATGTTTAAGTATTAAAAATGAATATCAAGAAAAAAGTAGTAACTTGCAAGAATTAGAATTATTTAATAAATATTATTTAGTTCTAAAGACAGATAGTATCTTTGTTACTGATGCAGATGAGTTTATTCTCTTTTTAGAGAAATTAAATCTGACTCTTGATGATAGGTTAAATATATTAATTCATGTTAATAGGTGTAATATTAAAAATTATAGTCAAAGTTTAGAACCTTCTGATTTATTTACAAATGAAATAAATATACCAGAAATTAAAAAATTATTAGATGATAATATTCATTTAATAGATGATAATCTTATTCTAACAGATTATAATGATAACATTATAGTAAATGGTAAAGTAGATAGAGATGTAATATTTGAAAACAAAAAATACTTAATTAATAAGATAGCAAGGTTATTTAGAACTTTTGAATATGATAATATTGCTAAATACTATAATGATTATAAAACTTTGGTTGATTATGATAATGAATTTGATAAACAAGAATTACATATGAGTCTTGATAATATTCCTAAACTAGTTTTCTTAGAAAGAAATAATAAATCATTAGTAAGAGAATATATTGAAACTTGTAATCCAGTTTATCAAGGACCAATATTTAAGAACTTAATTGACCTTGAACAAAAAGAAGATTATGTACTTCCAGATTATTGTTATAATGGAACATATCTTTATATAAAGAAAGAATTTATAGTTAAAACAGTTTATACTTATTTAGATAATGGTTCTATTTTAATACTTGGAATACTTGATAAAAGAATGAATTTAAGAGGTTTCTTGTATAAAAATGGAGATTTGATAGATGATATCTTAAGAAATAAAGAAAGAATTAAAATGAGTAATGAAGAAAGAAATTTATTACTAAAAGATTTAACAATAGATGACTTAGTAATGTCAATTGATTTAAATACTTTAGATGTAAAAATGGAGGAGAAAAATGCAAGATAAATTATATAAAATATTAAAAATAAAAATTGATTCAATTAATAGAAACATTGATAATTTAAATTATCTTAATGGAGAACTTGAAAAAAATAATAATGATTTAAACTATATTGAAGAAAAAATTGAGTTATTTGGAACTTCAAATGTTTTAGCATTTGATAGTTTATCAAGAGATGAATTTGAAAAAATATTATTAATGTTAGATTCAAGTGTCTCTGAGATATTCCAAGATAAGACTTGTAATTATCAAGGTATTATGTATATAATTCAAGGTATTAAACAAGGTATTAGTTTGGAACTTACTGATGTTCAAAAGAATGCTATTGAAACATTTATTGGACAAATGATTAATAAAAAAGCAGCTTTAGAAGATACAATTGCTAATTTAAATGAAAGTAAGAAAAGATTACCTATTACAGATATGTCTACTCTAAATTCTGAACTTAAAAAATATCAAACAATTATTAGTAAATTAGAAGAAAACTTATATATAATTGAAATAGATGATATTATTGGGGCTTTAGAGTTTGCAAGTACACCAATTGAAGAAAAGGTTTCTGTTTTCGAATTTATTTTGAAATATAATGCTTCGATATATGCTGAAAATCAAGCACCAGTTAAAGAAGTTGAAACAGAACCTGATTATTCTTTAAATGAAATAGATGTTCCAGAATTTCATTATGAACCTATTAATATTTATGATGATATTAAAAAAGATGATATTAAAGTAGAAGAAAAAGAAGAGACTCCTCATGAAGAAGATTATTCTTTCCCAACCTTTAAAGATTTTTCTAAAGATGAAAAGATTGTTGAAGTAGCACCTAAAGTAGAGTTACCTAAGGTTAATCTTGAAGAAAGTACTCCGATTGAAATAGAAACTAATAAAGTTGAAGTACCACTTGATATTAAGGTAGAAGAGCCAGAAGTAACAGAAATTAAACCAATGGAAATAGTACCTGATGTTAAAGAAGTTGAAGAGGAAAAAGAAGAACCTGCTTTTGAAATACCAGTAGTTTCTAATCCTCAAATTGAAGATTTACCAAAACCACCTCTTCCAGAAGTTCCTAAGACTATTGAAGAAGTTCCAAACTCAACTAGTACAGCTGAACTTGAAGATATAATTGGAAAAATAGATGCTAAATTAAAGGAAATGGAAGTTGATAATAAAGAGCAAGTAACAACTGTAACTCTTCCTGATGAAGTAAGTAATGAAGAAACTGAAAAAGTTAAACAAGTTTTAAATAATTTTGGAATAGATACAAATTTAGATAATCTAAAGTATTTAACTGAAAGTAATGTTACTGATAATTTAAATTTATTAAAAGAAGAAGATTTATTAGATGACTTTAAGAGTAATCTTAATGTATTAAGTAATAGTTTAAAAATAGATAGTGCTGAATTAAAATTACTTATAAATGCTTTAAAAGAAAATTTTGGTAAAAAAGAATATAAAGAAATAATAAGTATGATGTTAGTAACTATGCCTATATTATTTGAATCAGAAAATGTTATAGATGATTTCTTAAAGAATATTAACTTTTATAAAGAACATAAGATTAATTTAATAAACTTATTTGATAATTATCGAGAATTATTAATTATTAATAATAAAGATTTAGAAAATAATTATAATTTAACTAAAGATTATAAGATTGAATTAACTGATGATAATATTAAATATTTACTTGGTAATAAAAGAGTATTAGAAAACTTAGATTATTATATTGAAGCAAAGGGTGGTGAAAAAGGAGGATTACTTGGACATGAAGAAGATTTTAATGGATATGAATATGTTAAAAAGAATCCTTATAAATTAAATAATATTACTCCACTTGCTTTGATGAAATTAAGATTTGCAACTGAGAATGATAAGAAGATATATGGTAATAAACCTGGTATCTTAGCAGGAGAGATAACTAATCCTAAAGTAGATGCGTTAAATCTTCCTAGTGATTATAAAAATCAATTCTTTGATAGAGAGTATACTTTTACAAGTTTAGATGAAGTTGAAAAGATAACTCGAGAAATAAAGAATAAGAAAGACTTTGATTTAGAAATATCTGATAATATTAAATTATTAGATAGTAAATATAAGAAAGATGAATTGAGATATGTAATTGATGGTTTAACATTCTCAAGATTAAAAACAATTAGATTATATAATTTCTTAGTTACTAAAAAAATGCCAGTTAAAGAAGCTATGCTTATGGCATTAACTTATAATAGTGTAATTAAAAGAGATGAGTATATGAAACTTGAAACTATTATTACAAGTTTATTAGAAGGAGGTAATTAAGATGGAATTTCTAAAAGAACATGGATTTAATGATAATGATATAAAAGATATTATAGATAATAATTATCCTAATTATATTGAAAATATAAAATTAAATCATGAAAATGTTTTAACAATCATAGATTATTTATTAGGCATTGGAATAGAAAGAGAAACAATTAAAGAATTATTTATGTATCAAATAGGTTTATTCTTTAAAACAAAAGAAGAAATAGAGAGTTCATTTGATGAATATGAAATAGAATCAATTGTTAAATCTCTTAATTATGATGCAGATAATGTTGAGTTAATTGACTTTATCTAAAAAATGTTACAAAAGTTAAAAAAAGACTTGCATTTTATAAGGAAATGTAGTAGAATATCAGAAATAAGAAAGGAGTAACTATATTTAATAATTTTAAGTTAGTTGCTTCTTTTTATGTTTTTAAGGAGTATAATGGAACATTATTTTACTAATAGTGATAATTTAAAAAGTGAGATTAAGGAATTTAAAGTTAAGATAAGTAATATTGAGTTTACTTTTAAAACAGATAATGGAGTATTTTCTAAAGGGGAACTTGATTATGGAACGTATTTACTTCTTAGTAATGTTTTAAAGTTAGATATTAAAGGGAGAGTTTTAGACCTTGGATGTGGATATGGAGCAATTGGTATAATCATTAGTAAACTAAAGAATGTTAAAATGTTGATGGTGGATGTTAATAAAAGAGCTTTGCATTTAACAAAAATGAATGCTAAAGAAAATGGAGTTATAGTTGATATACGTGAAAGTGATGGAGTAAGTAGGATAGATGATAAGTTTGATTATATAGTTACTAATCCACCAATTCGCGTTGGAAAAACTAAATTATATGAACTGATTAATGATGCTTTATTACATTTAAATAAAGATGGAGAGTTATTCTTAGTTATTAGAAAGGAACAAGGTGCTAAATCATTTATAAAAGATTTTAGTAAATATAAAATAGATATCTTAGATAGAAATAAAGGTTTTTATATCTTAAGATTAAAAACTTGATAAAATTTTACAAAAAATTGAAGAAATTTTGAAATTTATGTTGACTATTGCTTAAATTTATGTTATTAATATAAATTGGCGGCGTATTATAAATTATTAATATGTTATAAAAAAAATTAGTGTATAGGGGTGAAAACAAATGGCTTATAAGCTTATTAATTGTGGCGATTATCGTCAAAGAAGATCCTTCTCAAGGATAAAAAATACTTTTGAATTAAAGGACTTACTTGAAATTCAAAAAAAGAGTTATGACTGGTTCATCAATACGGGTATTAAAGAGGTATTTGATGATTTATTTCCAGTTGAAAATTTTTCAGGTACACTTTCTTTAGAATTTGGGGATTATCATTTTGATGAACCTAGATTTTCAATAAAAGAAAGTAAAGACCGGGAAACTACTTTCTCAGCACCTTTAAAGGTTGATGTGAGACTTTTTAATCATGAAACTGGGGAAGTAAAAGAACAAGAAATATTCTTAGGTGATATGCCTATCATGACCGACAGTGGTACTTTCATTATTAATGGAGCTGAACGTGTTATTGTTAGCCAATTAGTAAGAAGTCCTAGTGTTTATTTTAGCACAGAAACTGATAAGAATGGTCGAGAAGTAATTACATCTCAGATAATTCCTACTCGTGGTACTTGGTTAGAGTTTGAAACCGATGCTAGGGATGTTGTTTATGTCAGAATAGATAGAACAAGAAAAGTTACTTTAACTACTCTTTTAAGAGCTTTTGGTTTATCTAGTGATGAAGATATTTATAAAGTATTTGGAAAAGATGAATATCTTGAAAATACCATTGCTAAAGATGGTACTAGAAATACTGATGAAGCTTTACTTGAAATCTATGAAAAATTAAGACCAGGTGAACCTGCAACACTTGATAGTTCTAAAAACCAATTAATTACTAGATTCTTTGATGAATTTAGATATGATTTAGCTAAAGTAGGAAGATATAAATTTAATCATAAATTAAATATAACTGATAGATTATTAAATCAAACTTTAGCAGAAGATGTTAAAGTTAATGATGAAGTTAGATTTCCTAAAGATACTGTTATTACAAAAGATGTCTTAGATGAATTAAAGACTTTATTTGATAATGATTATAATTTAGTTGAAGTTAAAATTAATGAAGATTTAGATACTTATAATAAAGTTCAAACTATTAAAATATATGACCCAACTAATAAGAAAAACAAGATGATTGTAATTGGAAATGACCCTCATATTGATGTTAAACGTTTAACTATATCAGATGTTTATGCATCAGTTAGTTATTACTTAAATTTATTACATGGGGTTGGAAATTATGATGAAATTGACCATTTAGGAAATCGTCGTATTCGTCAAGTTGGAGAACTTCTTCAAAATCAATTTAGAATTGGTGTTGCAAGAATGGAAAGAGTTATCAGAGAAAGAATGACAACTCAAGAAATGGATGAGGTAACCCCTAAAACTTTAATTAATATAAGACCTGTTACGGCTGCAATGAAAGAATTTTTTGGAAGTAGCCAATTATCTCAATTCATGGACCAAACTAATCCACTTGCAGAGTTAACTAATAAAAGACGTTTATCAGCACTTGGACCTGGTGGTTTATCAAGAGATAGAGCCGGGGTTGAAGTACGTGACGTTAATGCCAGTCACTACGGAAGAATTTGTCCAATTGAATCACCAGAAGGACAAAATATTGGACTTATTACTTCCTTAGCAAGTTATGCTAAAGTTGATGATTATGGATTTATCATGACTCCATATCGGAAAGTAGAAAATAGAAAATTAACAGAACAAGTTGATTATTTAACAGCTGATGAAGAAGCCGAATTTGTTATTTCACAAGCAACAGTTGAAACTGATGATGATAATAAAATTGTACCTGACCAAGTAACTGCTAGATATAAAGGTGAAAATATTTTAGCAAATTCTGATAATGTTGATTATGTTGATGTATCACCTCAACAAGTAGTTGCTGTTACAACAAGTTGTATTCCATTCTTGGAACATGATGATGCAACTCGGGCTTTGATGGGTGCTAACATGCAACGTCAATCTGTACCACTTTTAAGAAGTGAAGCACCATTTATTGGAACTGGTGTTGAATATATTGCAGCTAAAGACTCTGGTGCTGTAATTGTTGCTAAGGCTGATGGTGTAGTTGACTATGTTGATGCAAGACAAATTGTTATTAAAAATGCCACTGGTCAAGATGTTTATCATTTAGCAAACTTTGAACTTTCCAATGCTGGTACTTGTCAACATCATAGACCAATCGTAAGATATGGAGATAAAGTTAAACGTGGTCAAGTAATTGCTGATGGACCAAGTACTGATAAAGGTGAACTTGCTTTAGGTAAAAATGTAATTGTTGCATTCATGACTTACAATGGATATAACTATGAGGATGCTGTTATCTTAAATGAAAATTTAGTTAAGGATGATGCATATACTTCACTTCATATGGAAGATTATCAAATGCAATGTCGTGATACCAAACTTGGACCAGAAGAGATTACTAGAGATATTCCAAATGTTTCAGAGGAAGCTCGGAAGAACCTTGATGAAAACGGAATTGTCATGATTGGAACTGAGGTTAAAGAAGGCGATATCCTTGTTGGTAAAGTAACTCCTAAAGGAATGGCTGAACTTACAAGTGAAGAAAAATTACTTCATGCAATCTTTGGAGAAAAGACAAGAGAAGTAAGAGATACATCTCTACGTGTACCACATGGAGGAGATGGAATCGTTCATGATGTTAAGATTTATTCAAGAAAAGAAAACGATGAACTTCCAGCAGGTGTTAGTAAAGTAATTAGAATTTATATAATTCAAAAACGTAAAATCCAAGTTGGAGATAAAATGTCAGGACGTCATGGTAACAAAGGTGTTATTTCCTTGATTTTACCTCAAGAAGATATGCCATTCTTACCAGATGGAACTCCAGTTGATATCATGCTTAACCCAATGGGTGTTCCAAGCCGTATGAATATTGGACAGATTCTAGAACTTCACTTAGGATATGCTGCTAAACTATTAAATGTTCATGTAGCAACTCCAGTTTTTGATGGAGCTAAGAGTGATGATATCAAAGCCATGATGGAAGAAGCTGGAATGGAACCAGATGGAAAAACCGTTCTTTATAATGGACGTACCGGAGAACCATTTGAAAATAGAGTTGCTGTTGGTGTTATGTATATGATTAAATTACACCACATGGTTGATGATAAGTTACATGCTCGTTCAACTGGACCTTACTCTTTAGTAACTCAACAACCACTTGGAGGAAAAGCTCAATTTGGTGGACAGAGATTTGGAGAAATGGAAGTTTGGGCATTATATGCTTATGGTGCTGCTCATACGCTTCAAGAAATCTTAACAGTTAAATCCGATGACATTGTAGGACGTGTTAAAGTCTATGAAGCGATTGTTAAAGGACAAGAAGTTAACCAAGCAGGAGTACCTGAATCATTTAGAGTATTAATGAAAGAATTTCAAGCTTTAGGACTAGACTTAAAGATTATCAATGATGAAAATCAAGTCTTAGACTTAAAACAAATTGAGGAAGAAGAATATAAAGAAGATATTAAACTTGATATCAATGAAATCGAACTAAATGGCTCTGAATCACTAGATGACCTTGATGATGATGACGACGAAGAGTATGATGATGAAGAAAGTGATGATGAGTATAGTGAAGATGAAGAATACAAAGATGAAGACAATTATGATGAAGATGATAGTGATTTTGATAATAGTCTTGATAATGTAGAAGATATAGAATTTGATAAAGTAGAAGGAGGGGATTTATAATGATAGAGGTTAATAAGTTTGAGGCATTAAAGATAGGTATTGCCTCTCCTGAAATGATACGTTCTTGGAGTTATGGTGAAGTTAAAAAGCCAGAAACTATCAACTATCGTACCCTTCGACCTGAAAAAGATGGACTTTATTGTGAGAAAATCTTTGGACCAACTAAAGACTTTGAATGTGCTTGTGGTAAATACAAACGGGTAAGATATAAAAATATTGTCTGTGACCGTTGTGGTGTTGAAGTAACACGTTCTAAAGTTAGACGTGAAAGAATGGGACACATTGAACTTGCTAGCCCAGTAAGCCATATTTGGTACTTTAAAGGTGTACCAAGTAGAATGGGTCTTGTTCTTGATATGTCACCAAGAGACTTAGAGGAAGTATTGTACTTTGTTAGTTATGTTGTAATTGATAAAGGTATTACCCCTCTTGAAAATAAACAAACCCTATCTGAAAAAGAATATCGTGCTTATTATGAAAAATATGGAGACGGATTCAAAGTTGGAATGGGAGCTGAAGCCATCAAGGAATTACTAAAACAAGTAGACCTTGAAAAAGAGATTGAAGAAATCAAGAAAGAACTTGAAACTGCTCAAGGACAAAAGAGAGTAAGATTATTAAAAAGAGTTGATGTTTTAAATGCTTTCTATCAATCTGAAAATAAACCAGAATGGATGATTATGGATTGTATTCCAGTTATCCCTCCTGATTTAAGACCAATGATTCAACTTGATGGTGGCAGGTTTGCAACCAGTGACTTAAATGATTTATATAGACGTGTTATTAATCGTAACAATCGTTTAAAGAAACTAATTGATTTAAATGCTCCAGGTATTATTATTCAAAATGAAAAACGTATGTTACAAGAAGCCGTCGACTCTTTATTTGATAATGGAAGACGAGGCAGAAGTGTAACCGGAGCAGGCAACCGTCCTTTAAAATCTTTATCTAGTATGTTAAAAGGTAAACAAGGAAGATTCCGTCAAAACTTACTTGGTAAAAGAGTTGATTACTCTGGTCGTTCTGTAATCGTTGTTGGACCAGATTTAAAGATGTATCAATGTGGTATTCCAAAAGATATGGCACTAGAGTTATTTAAACCTCATGTAATTCATGGTTTAGTAAAACGTAATTTAGCATCTAATATCAAAGCTGCTAAAAGATTAATTGAAAATAAAGACCCTGTTGTTTGGGATATCGTTGAAGATGTTATTAAAGAGCATCCCGTTATGTTAAACCGTGCTCCAACGCTTCATAGACTTGGTATTCAAGCATTTGAACCTAAGTTAATAGGTGGAAAAGCAATTAGACTTCACCCACTTGTTTGTACAGCTTTCAATGCCGATTTCGATGGAGACCAGATGGCTGTTCACGTACCTTTATCGGAAGAAGCGATAGCTGAGGCTAGATTATTAATGTTAGGTGCTAATAACATCTTACATCCAAAAGATGGTAGCCCAATCGTTACTCCAAGTCAGGATATGGTTTTAGGTAACTATTATCTAACGATGGAAAAAGCTGGACTAGAAGGTGAAGGTAGAGTCTTCAAAAACTCAAACGAAGCAATCATGGCTTATGAAAGAAGAGAAGTTACCCTTCACACCAGAATTGCTTTACCAGTTAATTCCTTCAAGTATAAATTATTTACTGAAAGTCAAAAAGGTAAATACTTAGTTACAACTCCAGGTAAATTAATTTTCAATGAAATTTTACCAGATTCATTTGCTTATATAAATGAACCAACGGATGAGAATATTCAAAAGATTACACCTAATAAATATTTCTTAGAAAGAGGTACAAACATTAAAGAGGCTATTAGTAATATGCCACTTGTTAAACCTTTTGCTAAAGGAACACTTGAAAGTATCATTGCTCAAACATTTAAACGTTATAAAACAACTGAGACTTCAATGATGCTAGATAGACTTAAAGATTTAGGTTTCAAATATTCAACCATTGCTGGTATTACAGTATCAGCTGCCGATGTAACTGTAAGTAAGAATAAGGCAAAAATCGTTGAAGAAGCCAATAAAATGGTTAATACAATTAATAAACAATATACTCGTGGTTTAATTACTAATGATGAAAGATTTGAAAAAGTAATTGCCACTTGGAATAATGCCAAAGATGAAGTTCAAAAGGAACTTGAAGAATATGCTAAAACTGATGTTGATAACCCAATCTTCATGATGATGAACTCTAAGGCTCGTGGTAATATTTCAAACTTTACCCAACTTGCCGGTATGCGTGGTTTAATGGCTAAACCAAATGGTGAACCCGTTGAAATCCCTGTATTATCATCATTTAGAGAAGGATTATCAGTATCTGAGTTCTTCTTATCAACCCATGGTGCTCGTAAAGGAAGTGCCGATACTGCTTTAAAGACAGCCGATTCAGGTTACTTAACAAGAAGACTTGTTGATGTAAGTCAAGATATCATTGTTAAAGAAGAAGACTGTGGAACTGACCAAGGTCTAGTAGTTAAAGCTTTCATTAATGATAAAAATGGTTCTGTAATTGAAAAATTATATGACCGTATTGTCGGACGTTATGCTAATAAGAAAATTGTTAATCCAACGACAAATGCAACGATTGTTGAAAGAAATGAACTTATAACTGAATCAATTGCTGAAAAGATAATTGAAGCAGGAATTGAAGAAGTTGAAATTCGTTCAATCTTAACATGTAATACAAGAAATGGTGTATGTTGTAAGTGTTATGGTCGTAACCTTGCAACTGGTAACATTGTTGAAATTGGAGAAGCAATTGGTGTAATGGCTGCTCAATCAATCGGTGAACCAGGTACTCAGTTAACCATGCGTACATTCCATACCGGAGGTGTTGCAGGTGGTGAGGATATTACTCAAGGTCTTCCACGTGTTCAAGAGTTATTCGAAGCACGTAATCCAAAAGGAAAAGCAACTATTGCTGAAATCAGTGGTAAAGTAACAAAGATTGCTGAGGACCATGGTAAGTTCAAAATTAGTGTTAAAAATGATTTAGAGACTAAAGACCATGTTACTAACTATGGTGCTAAGTTAAGGGTTCAAAAAGGCGATATGGTAAATCCTGGTGATAAATTAACAGAAGGTGCTATTAGCCCTAAAGAGTTATTAGTTGTAACTGACCCATTAACAACGCAAGAATATATCTTAAAAGAAGTTCAAAATGCTTACCGTAGTCAAGGTGTTGAAATCAGTGATAAGCACGTTGAAGTAATTGCTAGACGTATGATTTCTAAGATGCGTATCGTTGAATCAGGAGATACTTTCTTACTTCCAGGTTCACTTGTTAACTTCTTTGAATTTACAGAAGGAAACAAGAAAGCTATTCTTGAAGGTAAGAAACCAGCAACCGGAGTACCAGTTCTATTCGGTATTACGAAAGCTTCTCTTGAAACTGATTCCTTCTTGTCAGCTGCATCTTTCCAAGAGACAACTCGTATCTTAACCGATGCTGCTATCCGTGGAAAAGTAGACCATCTACAAGGCTTAAAAGAGAATGTTATCATTGGTAAACTAATTCCAGCTGGAACTGGTATCAAAGCTTATCAAAATGTTGACTTTGACCTTGAAAGTGCTTTTAAAGATAATGTACCTTTAGAAGTAATGGATGATGAAGCTGTACCTAATGATGATACTAATCAAGATGTAACTGAAAATCAAGAAGTAGAAGAACAACCAGAAGAACCAAAAGAAGAAGAAACAACAGATGAAGAAACTTCAGAAGAAGTAAAGGATGATAGTCCTAAAGATAAAGTAGAAGAGAACTAGAAATAGTTTTCTTTTTTTACCTTTAGGACATTTCAAAATGTCCAGAGCATATTCAAAAATGTCCAGACAAAAACCATTAAAATAAGCAAATATATTTTTCTTTTTTATATAATAGAAAAATCCGTAAAAAATATCAAAAAAGTTATCACTTACATTATAAATTTGCAAAATAAAGAAAAATGTGATACAATTATAGGGAATTGGAGGAGAAGTATATGAATTATAAAGGCGAAATGCATGAATTACTTGCAAGTGAATATGATAAGGCAATGGGACCAATCGAAGTTACACCAGAATTAAAAAAAGCTCAAGCAGAAAGAGTAGAAGAAGTTAAAAATTGTAAACACTTATTTGTTATAACTAAAGGTGAAGAAACTTATACTACTTGGGATGCTGATAAAGAACATTATAGTGCTCCAACTGTAGAATGTGTTCATTGTGGATGTTCTAATAGATTAGTAAATTATCATAATAAAGAATGGAATATGAAACCAACTTCTATTCATTCAGGATATCCCTTTGAAGCTGCTATTTTCTTAGAAAACTTTGAAGATTGCTTTATAAACAAGAAAATTCGTGATGGACATTTAAACATGTCTAAGTTTAAACTTTTATCAAATGAAATATTAGAAGTTTATGATGCTAGATATTGGTATAATGCTGCAAAAACTTTAAAACCAAATGCTAGCCAAGAAGAACTATTTCAAACAATGAAATATTTAGTTAATTTATTTAAAGAAAATATTGAAAAAGTTCAAATGACAGATAGTAGAAGTAGTAAATAATAATTAATCTAGGTAATGAATACCTAGATTTTTAAAAAAACGTGAAAGTAAATGTAAAAATATAGTAAAAAAATGTGAAACTTTTTAATAAAAAAATCAAAAAAACGTGAAACCATGTTGTATTATATTGTTTTTTCTGCTATAATATTATTGTGATTAGTTATGAGAAGAAAATTTTATGAAAAATTAGAAAAGTGGAAAAAGAGTGATATTACTACACCTTTAATGGTTATAGGAGCTAGACAAACTGGTAAAACTTATATTATAAATGAATTTATTAAAAATAATTTTGAGGATTATATTTATTTAAATTTAATGGAAGATACTGAAGTAGTTAATATATTTAAAATGGAGATAAATACTAAGGATAAAGTTAAAAGGTTAGAATTATATCTTAATAGAAAAATAAGAGAAGATACTATAATATTCTTTGATGAAATCCAAGAATCGGAAGAATTGATTTCGGCTTTAAAGTATTTATGTGAAAGTGAATTTCCTTATAAAATTGTTTGTGCAGGTTCTTTACTTGGAGTAAAATTAAAAAGATTTAAAAAATCATTCCCTGTTGGTAAAGTAAATATTTTAAATATGTATCCAATGGATTTTGAAGAGTTTTTAATGGCTATTAACTATGATATGGCTATTGAAGAAATAAAAAGATGTTATAAAGATAATATTCCAATTGATACAAGAGTTCATAATAAATTACTTGAGTATTATAAACTATTTTTAATAGTTGGAGGAATGCCAGCCTCTATTTTAAATTTTATTAAAGTAAATATGGATATTTTAGAATATAATAAAGGAATATTAGATTCCATTATAACTTCATATTTAGCAGATATGAAAAAATATACCTATAATACTTTTGAAACACTTAAAATAGAGAAAGTTTATAAAAGTTTACCTAGTCAATTATTAAAAGAACATAAAAAATTTATGTATTCCCAAATCGAACATAATGCCAGAAGAAAAAATTATGAATCCCCAATTGAATGGTTACTTGCTAGTTCTTTAGTAATTCCATCCTATTATGTTAATAGATTTGAGACACCTCTTAAAGCTTTTGCTGATGTTGATACCTTTAAACTATATTTAAGTGATACAGGAATACTCATGAATATGTTAGGTATTCCTTATAATAGGTTTTTACTTGAAGATAATTTTATGGCAAGTGGGGCGATAGCTGAAAACTATGTTGCCAAAGAATTAACAAGTAATGGTTATAGTTTATATTATTATTCTTCACCTGGAAAAGTTGAACTTGATTTTCTATTAGACACGGAAGATGGTATTATTCCTATTGAAGTAAAAGCAGGAACTAATACAAAATCTAATAGTCTTAATTACTATATAGAAAAATATAAACCTAATTATGCCATTAGAATATCAGCTAAAAACTTTGGATTTGATAACAACATAAAATCAGTACCACTATATGCAGTCTTTTGTATTAAGAGGTGAATAATCTCTTTTTTTGTCGATTCAAACTATAATTAAAAATTTAAAAACTTCATATATTATATATGGAGGATAATAATATGTTTCAAAAATTTGATGAAGAGACTAGAAAAATACTAAAAAAAGCTAAATTAGAAATGCAAGAATTAAAGCACCCGTTTGTTGGAACGGAACATTTATTATTAAGTATATTAAGTTTTAAAGATTTAAAAATAACTAAGAAATTAAATGAATATGGAGTAAACTATTCAAACTTTAAACAAGAATTAATTTCAACTATTGGAATTGGAAATAGTTTAAATTCCTATTTTATTTATACACCTCTTTTAAAAAGAGTAATTGAAAATGCTATTTTAGAAGCTAAAGAAGATAACTTATTTGAAATGAATATTAATAATCTTTTTCTAGCAATTCTTGATGAAGGTGAAGGAGTAGGTATTCGCTTACTTAATAATCTAGGTGTTAATATAGATGAATTATACTTAGAGTTTTTAGAAAAAGATGATGATAATAAAAAAGGTAGGGGAAAGAAAAAATTATCAATATATGACCATGGAATTGATTTAGTTGAAAAAGCCAAAAATGGTAAAATTGACCCTGTTATAGGAAGAGATACGGAAATTAATCGCTTAATTGAAATCTTACTTCGAAGAAATAAAAACAATCCCTTATTAATCGGAGAAGCAGGAGTTGGAAAAACCGCGATAGTTGAAGCTTTAGCTTTAAAAATCTATAAAAAAGAAGTACCAGATAGTTTATTAGATAAAAAAATTCTTTCTGTTTCGATGGCAAGTTTAGTTGCTGGTACTAAGTATCGTGGAGAGTTTGAAGAAAGAATTAGTAAAATAATAAAAGAAATAGAAAACAATCCTAATTTAATAATTTTTATAGATGAAATGCACTCTTTAGTAGGAGCCGGCGGAGCAGAAGGAGCAATTGATGCTTCAAATATCTTTAAACCAGCCTTAGCCCGTGGTAAATTTAGATTAATTGGAGCAACAACTATCCAAGAATACAAAGAAACAATTGAAAAAGATAAAGCCTTAAATAGAAGATTTCAAACAATCTTAGTAAAAGAACCAACTTTAGATGAAACCTTAAATATCTTAAAAAAAATTAAACCCATCTATGAACAATATCATTCCGTTATAATAACAGATTCTATGTTAGAAAACATTGTTAACTTATCTAATAAGTATATCTTTGATAGAAAAAATCCTGATAAAGCCATTGATATCTTAGATGAAGTATGTACAAGTAGGTCCTTAAAGAAAGATAAATTAAGTTTAAAATTAGATAATCTTAAAAAAGAACTAATAGATGTTAGTAAAAAGAAAAATGATTGTATAATTAAACATGATTTTTCAAATGCCTCTAAAGAAAAAGAATTAGAAATAATTCTAGAAGATAAAATAAATAAATTATATTTAAAAGGACAAGGTAAGAAAAATGTAACTTTAAATGATATAGCTAAAGTAATTCAAGCTAAATCTAATGTTCCAGTCTATGAAGTATCTAAAGAAAGTCTTAAAAATTTAAAAAATTTAGAAATAGATTTAAAGAACATAATTATAGGACAAGATATAGGAATTAATAAACTTTGTTATGAAACTAAGAAAATTAAATTAGGTCTTAAAGATACTAATAAACCAACCTCTTTCTTATTTACCGGTAAAAGTGGAATAGGTAAAACATCTTTAGCTAAAGAATATGCTAAATATTTACAGATGCATTTAGTAAGACTTGATATGAGTGAATATAAAGAGTCACATACTATAAGTAAAATAATTGGTTCCCCACCAGGTTATGTTGGCTATGAAACTGGAACTACTATCTTAGATGAAGTTAAAAACAACCCTTACTCCGTTATTCTAATTGATGAAATTGAAAAAGCTTGTCCAAGCGTTATAAACTTATTTTTACAAATCTTAGATGAAGGGTTTATAACAAGTTCTAATCATGAAAAAGTATACTTTAATCGTACAATCATTATCATGACTAGTAATATAACTTCTAATGTTAATCAAATAGGATTTAACTTAGATAACAATTTAGATATTAAAAATAAACTAAAAGAAGTTTTAAGTATAGAATTTTTAAATAGAATTGATAATATTATTCATTTTAATGATTTAAATGAAGAAGTAATAAGAAAGATTATTCATGAAGAACTTAATAAAATTAAGAAAAAATTTAAAGAACAAAATATAAAAGTTCAAATCCAAGATACTGTAATAGATGAAATTTTAAAAGAATCTAATTATAAAGATATGGGAGCAAGAGGTGTTAAAAAGATAATCGAAGATAAGATAGATAACTTAATAATTGATAATATATTAAATGGAATTAGTAAAGTTAATATAAAATCTTTATAGTTTTACTTGAAAAAAATTAAAAAATGTTATATCATTATATCAAGATAGGAAGGGATAAGATATGAATAAAGAAGAAATAGAAAGATATATCTTTAAATATAATGATTTAACTGATAAAGAAAGAGAAGAACTATTAGATAATATTAAAGAATACTTTAGTAATTTAGACCCTTATAAAGTATTAGATTGTTGTTTTAAATACTCAAATAGTAAATATTTTAAAGGTAAAAATGATGATATATTAGAAATATTAAAAGAAACAATTAATAAAAAACTAGATAATTTATCTTTAATAAAAGTAATAGATTTATATATAGATTTATTTAATAGAACTTTAATAGTATCTGATACTTTAATGGCTAGTAAAAATATTTTAGCAGTTATGAGTTATAATTTACAAGATGATGAGTATATTAAAAAAGAAATAGATAAAAAACATTTATCTAAAGAAGAATATGTTAATAACTTAAAAGGAAATCTAGATAAAAATATTTTAGTAATTGAAGGATATAATAAAAATTATAATTATTTAGATAAAATACAAGATGATATATTAATTTACATAGAAAGTAAATTAGTTAAAATAGAAAACCAAGATAAATATTATTTAATTCAAAATATAAATAAAAGATTTAATGATGCATCTCTTAAATTATTAAAATTAAAAGATAATTTAGAAAATATAAAGAATTTAGATAGAAATGAATTAATAAATACTTTAGAATATAATGAATTAAAAAATCATATAATTATTTATGAAAGTTTTAGAGATACTCTATTAAAAGAAAAAGATGATAATGCTTAGTTATCATCTTTATTTAAACCTAAAGTAAATCCTATTAATACTAAATAAAAGAAACTTAATATTAGTAAATTATTTCGAAAATAAATTTCATTATTTAAGATATCAAATCTTGTTGAATTAAAAGTAACAACAAATATAATAAATGTATAAATATATAAACTTATATTTAATAAGTTATAAGAAATTAAATCTTTAAATATATCTTTTTTAGAAAGAATAGATAAAATTGAAGTAATAGCATATATTATACTTAATGTATAAAAGATAAATCTAATAATATCAGGTTTATAAAATTCTTCAATTAAGATAAACATAACTATTAAAAATAAAGTAAAAGTAAATATTCTTAAATAATAAACAAAATTTTTCATTCTTCTCCTTTTAATATTTGCTTAGTTTCAGCAAGATAAACATCATAAAATTCTTTATTAAATCTTTCAAGTTCTTTCGTTTTTACATCAGGATAAATTAATTTAGTAGTACTGATAGCTTTACGAACATCCCTGATAGTTACTTCTTCACGATTATCAAAAGATGCATATGAGAAGGCTTGTTGAAGAATAGTTAAAGCAATATCGGGATATCTAACTGATGTTTCATAAACTCTTTTAAATTCACTAGTAGCATCAGTTATAAAAGCCATAATTTTTTCTTTAATAAAGTCTGTATACTTAAGTTTTAATCCCATTTTTTTCTCAAATTTAGGATAAGTACCCATCATTATTTGTATTACCATTTCTCTTGTTGGTTCAGCTACATCAATTTTTTGAAAACGTCTAACAAAAGCTTTATCTCTTAGAATATAACGATTATATTCATCACTTGTAGTTGCTCCGATTATTTTAATTGTACCACGGTCAATTATAGGCTTAAAGATATTAGCAAAGTCTAAAGTTTTATCACCAGTTCCAATTAAAGTATGAATTTCATCAATAAATATCATTATTTTATCAAGATTTTTTAATTGATTAACAATATATTGAATTTTAAGTTCATTAGTATTTGGCATAGTTCCAGTTAAACTTGCTGTATTTAATTTAATAATTGTATAACCTTTTAAAGCATTGGGAACATCACCATTTTTAATTTTATAACCAAGTCCTTCAACAATAGCCGTTTTACCAATACCAGGTTTACCAACTAAGATAGCTGATTTTTCAGGAGTAAGTAAAGTTACAATTAATTCACCAATTTCTTTATCTCTTCCAATTGCTGGATTAGTTATATATTCTTTTTTACTAAAGTTTTCTCCATACTCTTCAATTATCTTCATGCTTAAACTTGCATCATCATTACTAGTATCTTCAACTTCTTTTTCAGACTCTGTTTCTTTTTCCGGTTCTTTCTCAGTAATATCTTCGATTTCTTTGTTTTCATCCTCATTAATTATTATATCCTCACTAATAACATCGTCTAAAACAATTCCTTCTTTAGGTTTATTCTTTTTAATATTAATTATTGTATATTCTTTAGGACCATCTGTTGCATTATTATCAATAACTTCAATTTCATCTTCCATCTAGCCACCACCTTACATGAATATTATATCATGAATTAATTAATTTTCAATTTATTTTTGTTAAATTATTGCTAAAATATAAAAAAAAATATATAATATAAACGAGGAGTGAAGGGGTATGAAAATAGTAGCACTTTCAAAAAATGAATTTGATGAATTTGCGTATAGGCATAAATATAGTACGTATTATCAAACATCTGCATATGCTGAGACTTCAAGATATGAAGGACTTAATACTTTTTACATAGGTTTTGTTGAAAAAGGAACATTAGTAGGTGTTACTTTGTTTTTGCATAAAACTTTTTACTTATATTATAAATATGCTTATGCTCCAAGAGGTTTTCTAATTGATTATACTAACCCTAAATTAGTTCGTAATGTTACAATGGGACTTATAAATCTATTAAAAAAACAACATTATGCTTTTATAAAGATAGACCCCCCAATTATCTGTAGTGAAAAAGATAGACATGGAAACGTTATTTATTTTAGTAATACAATTAATAGTATTCTAGCTACTTTAAAAAGAAATGGTTATAAACATCAAGGTTTTAATAAATATTTTGAAAACTATAAACCAAGATTAAATGCTTTTGTTAATTTACAAGATGATTTAAAAGTAATTTATTCAAAATTTGATTATCAATGTAAAAATATAATTTCATCAGCAGTAGAAACCGGAGTTGAAATATCTTTAGATACAACTGGAAATATAGATGAACTTTATAAATTTACTTCTTTAAAGAATAAAAATCGAAAGAAAAGATATTATTTAGGTTTATATAATAATTTTTCTAAGAATAATGCTATTGATATATTCTTTATAAATGTTAATACAGATAAATATATTAATAATATGAAAACTTTATATGATAAAGAATCTATTATAAATGAAGATTTAGCAAGTAAAGTTCAAGATTTTAATATAACTGGAAATGAAAAACAAGAAATAATAAGTTTAAAAATGGATTCAGATAAACGTTTAAATTATTATAAAACAGAATTAGTTTATTCAACTAAATTATCAAAAGAACATCCAGATTATATTACAATTGGTGCTGCTTTTACTATTAAACATAATAATGGAGTAGAATTAGTTATAGATAGTTATATTGATGAATATAAAAAGTTTAATCCAAGATATGTACTTATTTGGGAACTTATTAAAAAATATAAAAATGAAGGTTTTAAGTATATTAATTTAAATGCTGTAGTTGGAGATTTTAATAAAGAAAATTTAGGTAAATATAATGATTTAAATAATATTAAATTAAGTTTTAATGCAAGTGTTATAGAATATATAGGGGAATTTGATTTAATAATAAATGACCATATATATGAAAAGTTTTTAGAGAAAACTGGAAAAAAATGATTATTGATTTATCAATAGTCATTTTTATATTTCTTTTCTATCTATATTATCTGGTGTTAATGTTATATCTTTATTTTTAAATGTTATCTCAAAATTACATACTTTAGCTATTTTATTAATGATTTCAAAAGTAGGTTGTATTACCCCGTTCTCATATTGTGATAAAGTATTTTGCGGAATACCTGTCATTTTTGAAATATCACTTTGCTTTAATTTATTATGATGTCTCATAGTTCTTAAAATTTTTCCAATCATATTTATTCACCTCTTAAATTATCTCATTTTAAGATAATTTTATCTTGACATATCTGTTTAACAGATATATAATTGAAATATAATATCTGAAAATAAGATATAATAAAGGAGAGTAGTATATATGAATGGTAAAAAGAAAATAGTTTTAGGAGTAATCATAGGAGTCTTAGTTTTAACTTTAGTAGGTTCATTTGCGTTATGGACTTATTCAAGAACTCTTTCTAATCAAACTTTAATAAGTGGAAATATTTTCTTAAAGTATACAGAAGGAGATACAATTAACATGAAAGAAGCGATGCCAAGTGTTACTTATAATCCGGATGAATACTTTGAGTTTTCAGTAGAAGGAAAGAATAAGTATAAGAAAGATGTAGTTTTTGAAATTTTTCTTGATGAAGGAGACACTCCATCTGGAGAAGAAAACAAAAG
>CANRDV010000030.1 GCA_947629475.1 uncultured Bacilli bacterium | reverse complement strand
CTGTACCGGAGTTAAAAGAACAACTGGTCAACACCCAGGTGGAATTGTTGTTATCCCATCATATATGGATGTCTTTGACTTTACACCATTCCAGTATCCTGCCGAAGATATTACCTCTGCTTGGCGAACTACCCACTTTGATTACCATGCCATTGATCAAGATGTTTTAAAACTTGATATACTAGGACACGATGATCCGACCATTTTAAGAATGCTTCAAGATTTATCGGGGATTGATGTAACAACACTTCCAATGAGTGACCCTAAAATCTTAAGTTTACTAACTTCCCCTGATGCATTAGGAGTTACCAGAGAACAAATAAAATGTGAAACGGGAACTTTAGGACTTCCGGAAATGGGAACAAACTTTGTTATTAATATGTTAGTAAAAGCTAAACCTAAAACTTTCGGTGAATTAGTTAAAGTATCAGGTCTTTCTCATGGAACTGATGTTTGGAACGGAAATGCTGAAGACTTAATTGATAATCATGTCTGTGAGTTTAAGGAAGTAATCGGTTGTCGTGATGATATCATGGTTTATTTAAAAAATCATGGTTTAAAACCTAAAGATGCTTTTAAAATCATGGAATTTGTAAGAAAAGGTAAAGCTAAAAAGGAACCTGATAAGTGGCTTGAATGGAAACAAGTTATGGAAGACAATAATATTCCTGATTGGTATATTGAATCTTGCCATAAAATTCAATACATGTTCCCAAAAGCCCATGCCTGTGCTTATGTTATGAGTGCCATCAGAATTGCTTGGTTCAAAGTTTATCAACCACTTAACTACTATGCAACTTTCTTTTCTATAAGAGTTGTTGACTTTGACATTGATACTATGATTAAAGGCTATGATGCTATTAAGTTAAAAATTGAAGATTTAGAAAATAAAGGTTTTGAAGCAACGAATAAAGAAGAAGGAATCTTAGAAAGTTTAAGAGTTGCTTTAGAAGCAACAGCCAGGGGTATTAAGTTTTCTAATCTTGATTTAAATAAATCCGATGCTATGAAGTTTACTAAATCCGATACCGAAGAAAATACCTTAATTCCACCATTTAGTGCCATTGATGGACTAGGTGGAACGGTAGCTAACTCGATAATTTCTGAAAGAAATATTAGAGAATTTTTAAGTATTGAAGATTTACAAAAGAGAGCTAAAGTATCTGGAACTTTAATTGATAAAATGAAAGCTATGAAAATCTTAAAAGATTTACCAGAATCTAATCAATTATCTTTATTTTAAAAGGCTAGCCGTTTGGCTAGCTTTTACAATAATTCAGCTTATAATCACAAAATCAAGAATAATATAACAGCCATTTTACACAAAATCAAAAATAATATGTATATTCACTGATACGATATTACTAGATGATTTTCTAGATTAAATCAAAAAAATACTTGTAATTTAGAATAAAATATTGTAATATGTATAGAGATGAAGAAAATTTCATAAAATAAATAAGAAAGGATTGATTGAAATGGCAGTTATTGAAATAAATGATAAAGATTTTGATGATGTAATTAAAGAGGGAAAAGTTTTAGTTGATTGCTATGCTACATGGTGTGGACCTTGCCGGATGCTTGCTCCAATAGTTGATGAAATATCTAATGAAAAAAGTGATGTAAAGTTTTATAAACTAGATGTTGATAATAATCCTAATACTTCAATTAAATATGGTATTATGTCAATTCCAACTCTTTTGATATTCGAAAATGGTGAATTAAAAAATCAAGCCGTTGGCTTTAAAGATAAAAATGAATTAACTGAATTACTTAAATAAAGACTAATTATCTTTATTTTTTTTTAGGCTCAATAAAAGTAATTTTTTCATAACATTCTATTTTTTCAATATCATAGTTATAAGAAAACGCATTACCATTTGGAAATTCATATTTATTAACTAAGTCTTGTAATTCTCTTTTTAACTTATCATCAAGAGTAAAATAGTTTAATAAAGCAGCAATTGCACCTAAGACAATTATTTCATTTTCATCTCTTTTAAAATATTTAATAAATTTTTTCATAAAACT
Organism: uncultured Bacilli bacterium; assembly: GCA_947629475.1. Lineage (GTDB taxonomy): Bacteria > Bacillota_I > Bacilli_A > RF39 > UBA660 > RUG591. Next base: position 19,887 of record CANRDV010000030.1, on the reverse strand, counting down.
CCTTTCCATTTAATTATAACAAACTACTATATTTAATTATATATTAGAAAAATCTAGGTTAACTTAAGTTAAAATTAATTTGGAAGGTGAAATATGAAATTTATAGTTAAAAAGACAAAAGAAAAGATAACTTCATTATATAAAACTTTATATATAAAAGAAGTATTAGTTAAAGAGATAGAAATAATTGCTAAAGAAAATGATACTTCTTTTAATAATGTTGTTATTAGTATGATTGAATATTGCTTAGATAATGAAAAAGAGAATGGATAAGTTTTAATTTGAAAATATGAGACATACTATATAATAGTTATCCGTATTTTTTTTACGGATAACTATTGACTTAGAAAAGGAGAAGATATATAATGTATCTAAGAGGTGATATTATGCTATGTAAATTCAAAGTAAAAGGTTATAAAGGCTTTGAAAAAGAAATAGAATTAGATTTAGAAAAACACAATGATTATCAATTTAATAAAGAAATGATTAAAAATGGAGTTATAAATAAATGTATTATATATGGTAATAATGCAAGTGGAAAAACTAATTTAGGATTAGCTTTATTTGATTTAACTTTTCATTTAATTGATAAGAGTAAAAATATGGATAGTAAGATTAACACTAATTATTTAAATATGAAATCAAAATTAGGATATGCTGAATTTTACTATGAATTTAAGTTTGATAATGATAGAATTATTTATAAATATAGAAAAAAAGATTTATATAATTTAATCTATGAAGAAGTTATTTATAATGGTAAAACAATAATTAAATATGATTTCTTTAATCCATCTAAAAAAATAATTGATATTGAAGATGCTAAAACTCTTAATTTTAAATATAATGAGGATTTATCAATTGTTAAGTATATTTGCAATAATACTATTTTTACAAAAAATCATGCTCTTCCTCGTCTTATGGACTTTGTTAATAGTATGCTTTGGTTTGGAAGGGAAGATCCCTTTGGATTTCTTGGTCTTCCTAATAAGGATAATTTGTTAGATGAAATAATAATTGAAAATAAGAAAATTCAAGAATTTAAAGAGTTTTTGAGAATTAATAGCAAAGATTATAATTTAGTCGAGTTAAAAACTCCAACTGGAAAATTATTAGGAGTAAAAATAGGTGATAAAATTACACCTCTTGAAAGTATATCTTCGTCTGGTACTAAAGCATTATGGTTATATTATTGCTTTGAAATTTATTTTTCCAAAGTTAAATTCTTATTTATTGATGAGTTTGACTCGGCTTATCATTTTGATTTAGCTGCTAATATAGTTAAAAGATTAAATTCTTTTAGGTCTTTTCAATCTATTTTAACTAGTCATAATACTTGTTTGATGTCTAATAAAATAACAAGACCAGATTGCAATTTCATTTTATCTCCAAATAGTTTAAATAGTTTATCATCTTGTACCGATAAAGAGTTGAGAGAAGCACATAATATTGAAAAATTATATAGGGAAGGGGAATTTACCAAAAAAGAAAAGAACGATTAAGATTTCGTTCTACTTTTAAGTTTAAAGATACAAGTTCCAATTATCATACCAATTAAAGAATCTATGAAGTACCAAAGAGTATGAATTAGGGCACTTTCATTATAATAAATAAAGATACTAGGTATAAATATAATTGCAACTATTAAAGGATAGAAATATTTAATCTTTAATTTAGATATAATATTTAAAACTAAAGTTAGAGTAAATGTTCCAAGTAACAAAAACAAAATAACTCCAATTACAGTATCTGCATTCATTAAAAGTGGGATTAGATAAAATAAGATTATTTGTAATATAAAGATAATTAATTCTTTTAAATATTTTTTCATAAGTCCTCCTATTTATAAAAATTATAACATGAATTTAAAAAAAATAAAATAGAAACTTGACATATATCAAATATGTGATAAAATAACTTCATTGATAAAAAGGAAGTGTTTATATGTTAAAAAAATTTAAAATTGAAAATAGTAGGGAATATGAATATGAAAACCTACTAAAGGAGGTTGATACCAAACAATATACGATCTCTGGTAATCCTTGTAATACACTAGATGCGTGTTTAAAGAAATGTTCTTATGTAGATAATATTTATAATACTGTAATAAAAGTATTAGATATTAAAAAAAATAATCTTAATGATTCTCAAAAAATTAAATATTTATTAAAAGAAATACCTTTTATATTTGAACATTTTATTGTAGAAGAAGCAGGATTCGGTGAGATAGATATAATTGCTAATCCATCTTTAGATAAAAAAATAAGTAAGTTTTTCTTTGATATTGGATTTATATATATCTTTGATAATGATAAAGAAGTAAAATTAGTTTTACCTAAAGAATTACAAGATATATATAATAAAATTATTAATTCTATGAGTCTTAAAGAATTATATCAAGATAAAATTACAAGATGTTTGTTTGTTTATTTAATATCTAATGGTTATATGCCTATTGAGTTAATGAATGATTTAATAATTAATTTTTATCATTATCCTATTACTCCTAAAGAAATTAAAGAATTAGTTCTTAAAGAAGGAATGAATATATATGATAAATATTATATTCTATTTACAAAAGAAGGGGCATCTGATTTAATAAAAATGTTAGAAGATAAGAAAAAAGATTATTCCTATCTTAGATATTCTGAATCTGAAATAACAAATTATTTTCTTTATATAAGTAACTTTATTAAAGATTTAAAAGATATTTTAGGAGGAAATATTGATAATACAGAATTAATTTTAAATATGATTTTTCTATTATATAGAGATTCTTTTGATGTGTTAGATGAGAAATTAAGTGGTTTAGATAAAAGTAAAAAAAATAAAATTATGGATTTAGTAGAAGAAAATATTGATTATATTAATATTTGGCCTCTTAATGGAAGATGCTTTATGGAATGGAAATTTGAAAATGATATAAAAAGTAATATAATTAAATTACCTCTTAAGAATGATTTAGAAAGTTGTCTTAAAGCTCTTAGTAAAGAAAGACTGGAAGAATTAAAGAACGACTTAGAAGTTAATTCATTAGAAGAAATTAAAGAGATGATTTTAGATATATTTAATGACTTTTTATATGATGCTGAATTATCGGAGTTACAACCTTTCTTTAAATCTAATATTAAGGCTAAAGCTTTAGGCGATATCGATATTGGAATTTATGAATATTTATTCTACTATCAAGAGAAAGATGAGATTTACTTATATTTACCATTAGAATATAAAGAGTCTTTAGATAATATCTATTATATAAGAAATCTAAAAGAAGAGAAAGATTATAATCAATTAGTTTCCGATTTAATAGAAATGAATGGTATAATTGAAAATCTTAAATTAAAAAATATTTTAAAAGATTATTATATAGATTTAAGTCTTAAAGAATTAGATAATTTAGTTAAAAAGTGTGGATATAAAATTATTAATAAAAAATATTATGCTATAAATGACTTTTTAGATGAAAATATTTTATTAATATTAGCAAAACAAAAGGAATCCTTTAAAACCTATAAAAAAATAGAATATGTATCTATTAATAAAACCGAAGAGTTTAAAGATAAGGTAGATAGTTATGTTAATAAGGAGTTTGAAGGGGATATAGATATTTTTGAAGGAGTTATTATAAATGCAAGGCTAGGGGGACTTGATGATGTTGCCTTTAGTAGAATTAGAGAAGCAACGGATAAAGAGATCAGTAAAAAACAAGAAAAAGAATTAATAGATATTTATAATGAATATAAAAATTATCTATGTTGCTGGCTTTATAATGGTTTTAGTGTAACGGAATATAAATATGGGAAAAGAAAGAGCTAAAATTTAAATTTTAACTCTTCTTTACCATATTACTTTCATAAAATAGGGGAAGTAATATATAACCTTTATCTTGTAAGTATTCAATTGCATCAGGTAATATTTCTAAAGTATATTTATTAAAATCATGAAATAAGATAACTTCTACTTTTTCATTAATAGTTGAGGTAAAATTATTCCAAGCTGCACTTGTTGAAGTTAAATTACCACCATCTCCATCTTCCGCGGTCCAATCAACATAGCCATAGTTTAACTTTTGAAGTTCTTTAATAATTCCACTTTTTAATCTGCCGGCTGTAACACTTCCTCCTGGAAATCTTACAATATTAGTAACATAACCATTAGTCTCGGTTTTAACTTTTTCTTCTTGTTTCTTAAGAGCACTTATAAAACTATCAACACTACTATATAAACCTTTAAAGATTCCATGCGTATAAGTATGATTAGCAATTGTATGACCTCGTTTTACATATTCCTTATAAAGAGCCATACAATTTTTAGTATTATCATCATAACAATTAGTACCATTTATACTAGTTGTAAAGAAAGTTGCTTTTACATTATATTTATCTAAGATATCTAAAAACTTATAAGTACTATAATAAGGTCCATCATCAAAAGTTAAATAAGCAATTTTACTATTTGATTTACCATTTAAAATATTATCTTCTAAAACTTTAATATCTTTAAATAACTCTTCTTTAATTTTTTTAGTATCATTATTTAAATTATTTAAACTATCTAACTTATCTTTAATTTCATCTATTTTAGTACTTTCATTTTCAAAGTCTTTATTATTAGTTTGATAATCTTTATTTAAAGATTGATATTCACTCTTTAAACTAATATTATTGATATATAAATAAATATTAATAGGTATTAATAATACTAATATAATAATTAAAATAACTATAATTTTTCTTTGATTACTTTTAAGAGATTTTCCCATGTTTCATGCTCCTTTATTTCGATATCTTTTTCTTTCTTTAACTCTTCATATTCCTGTTCTAATTCCTTATAAGTATCTTGATTATCAGTATCTTTCTTATTTATTTGTTTTAGATTTTCTTTAGTAGATTCGATGTTATTTGTTAAGATACAATAATTAACAATATTTAAAGTTAGAATTGATGTTGCTAAAAGAAGAATAATTGTTATTATGATTATTATCTTTTTCATATTATCACCAAGTCTATTCTAGTATAAAAAGTAGGTGTAGTCAATTAGAAAATAGAAATTTAAAAAATTTTTTTGGAAAAATGCTAAATTTTCTTGCCAAATTGATTATTTTATGGTATCATTGATATGTTTTCAGATGGCGAGATAGCTCAGTTGGCTAGAGCAATCGGTTCATACCCGATAGGTCGTGGGTTCGACCCCCTCTCTCGCTACCATAAGATTTCAAGTACTAGAGATAGTACTTTTTTCAATTTTGTTTGCAAATTAAAATAAAGTGTGCTATAATTCCATAGGGTGAGGATATATGGAGAAGATACCATTTGCTAATATTGCAAATCCAATTATAAAAACCAAGAAATATCAATCTTTAAAAAATGATCATCATCATGGCTTAACCAGATATATTCATTCAATTAAAGTAGCTAAAGGAACTTATATAGTTACAAGATTATTAAGACTTGATTATGTATCTGCAACAAGAGGTGCTCTTTTACATGATTATTTTAATGAAGAAGAATATTTAGATTCAAAAGGATTAGAAAAACCAAGGATTCATCCAATTTTGGCTTTAAATAATGCAAGTCTTGAATATAACCTTAATCTGAAAGAAAAAAATATTATTATTAGTCATATGTTTCCACTTGGAAGTATAAAACCCGAATATTTAGAAAGTTGGATTGTTTCAACTATTGATAAAATCGTGGCACTTGACGAATATATTGCCTATAAATTTAAAGATAAATTAGTCTTATTTGCAATATTTATCATTAATTTTATAAGATTTAGATGTGATTTCCTATAATTACATTAATTTTTTTTTACACTTTTTCTTGAAAAGATAGAGATAATAATGTATAATTATATTGTAAGGTAGGTGTTAGAATGATTTATACAAGTATAGATTTAGGTAGCAATACTATAAAAATTGTTGTTTCAATGAAGAGCAATGAAAAGTTCTATGTTTTAGCATCTGCTAATATAAAAAGTAAAGGTATAAAAAAGGGTTATATAAAAGATAAAGAATTAGTATTATCTTCTTTAAAAAATGCAATTGATAGTATTAATAAGGATTTAGGAATAGAAATTAAAGAAGTTTTACTTAATTTTCCAATGGGGGAAGCTAAGTCGACAATTGAAACATCAGAAGTATCGGTTCAGGGAGTTGTAACTGGTAATCATATCAAAGAAGTTATTAATAGGGCTGTTGAGGAAAATATCCCAAGAGAGTTGGAAGTAATTTATTTAGAACCAATTATTTTTGAACTTGATAATGGATTACAAGTTGCAGAACCAAAAGGACATGAGACAAAATATTTATCTGTTCGGTGTGCTGTTTCAACAATTGAGAAAGATTATCTTTATGAATATCTTGAATTATTACACGAGGCTGGACTTGAAGTAATAGATGTTAACTATGGAATAGTAGGAGATTACTTTGAATCTCATAATCATGATACAGATTCTAAACTTGGAGTATTAATCAATATAGGCTATGGAAAAACTGAGATTGGAATATTTAATAAAGGAGTTTTCTTAAGAGGAGTAAGTATTCCTGAGGGAAGCAGTAAATTAGATAAAGATATTAGTTATGTTTATAAAATAGATAGAAAATATGCAACTTCCCTAAAAGAAAACTTTGCTGTTGCAAGTAGTAAATATGCTGATTCAAATGATGTTGTTGAAGTTATTAATCAAAGTGGGGAAGAGATAAAAATAAATCAACTTGAAATAAGCCAAATTATTGAAGCAAGACTTGATGAAATAATAAAAAATGTCAAATTGGAAGTAAACCACTTAACAAATCGTGAAATAAGTTATATAATTATAACTGGTGGTATAACAAACTTAACGGGGTTTCCTTATTTACTTGATATGGAGTTTGAATGTGATAAGGTAATTTCCAATATGATAACCCTTGGAGTTCGGAGTAATATTTATACATCTTGTTTAGGTTATATTAAGTATTATGATGATAAACTTAAGTTTAGAGATATCAAACATACAATGCTTAATAAGGAACAAATAGATAAGCTTACATCAAAGAAAAAAGAAGTAGATAAAGATAGTAATATAATTAATAAATTAAAATCATACATAGAAAGTTAGGAGGATATATATGCTTAGTGGATTAGAAATGGACCAATTAGCCAAGATAAAAGTTGTTGGAGTAGGTGGAGGCGGAGGAAATGCTGTCAACCGAATGATTGAAACAGGTGTAAAAGGTGTTGAATTTATAGTTGCCAATACAGATTATCAGGTTTTATCAAAGTCAAAAGCTGATGTTAAGATTCAACTTGGAAAACAATTAACCGAAGGACTTGGGGCTGGTGGCAAGCCAGAAGTAGGAAGAGAGTCTGCTGTTGAATCTAAAAAAGAAATCGAAGAGGCTTTGAAGGGTGCTGATATGATTTTCATTACCTGTGGAATGGGTGGTGGAACCGGAACGGGAGCAGCAGCTATCATTGCTGAAATTGCTCAAGGTCTTGGAGCTTTAACAGTTGCAATTGTCACTAAACCATTTACTTTTGAAGGTAAAAGAAGAATGGAAAATGCAATGGCTGGAATTGAAGACTTAAAGAAACATGTTGATACCTTAATCGTTATTCCAAATGATAGATTAAGAGAAATAATTGATAAATCAACTCCACTTCTTGAAGCGTTCAAAGAAGTAGATAATGTCTTACGTCGTGGTGTTCAATCAATTTCTGATTTAATTGCGGTTGTTGGACTTGTTAACCTTGACTTTGCTGATATTAAAGCCGTTATGGAAAAATCAGGAGATGCGATTATTGGAATTGGAATTGGAATGGGTGAGGATCGAGCAATTGAAGCTGCTAAACAAGCCGTTTCATCACCACTTCTTGAAACTTCTATTACGGGAGCAACGGATGCCATTATTAATATAACTGGTGGAGTTAACTTAACTTTATTTGAAGCTGAACAAGCGGCAGAAGTTGTAAGAAGTGCATCTAATAATGATATTAATACAATATTTGGCTCTGTTATTAATGAAAATTTAACTGATGAAGTTATCGTTACGGTTATCGCAACTGGATTTAATAAACAAAAGCCAATTAAACAAAATACCATCTATGACCAACAAGCTGGAAAGTCAAATAAAGAAATCACCATCATGGATGATGACGATGATGATGAAGGAAATGATAATGAATATGATTTTCCACCATTTTTAAGAAATAGAAATTTTTAAAAGAAAAAACTGTTTGAAATTAAATCAAACAGTTTTCTTAAATTTACTTAAAAATTTTCCAACAATTAAAACTATTTTATCAGAGTTCTTAGTTGCATATCTTTTACCTAAGGCTTTCCCTCCAACTGTGAGACTGGAAATAAGACTTGATACTAAAAGGGCTATAATTGTTATATTAATATTAATTTGATTACTTAGAAAAATAGCTATCATAGCTCCCATCGAACCAGAGACAATTCCACAGATATCTCCAACAACATCATTACAGATACTTGCTATATTGCTACTATTTTTAATTAATTTTATTCCTTCTTTACTTCCTTTGACTTTACTTGCAGCCATTGAATGAAAATTGGCTTCCCTTGCCGTTAGGACACTCGTTCCTATAATATCAAAGATAATACCTACTATGATAATTATAATTGTAATTAGTAATAAAATATAAAAATTACAATAATTTGATATTGTATTTGAGACTCCACTTACTATTAAAGTAATAAAAAAAGTGAGCAAGAAGGCTTTTACTATCCAGGTTTTTTTTTTCTTCATTTTTGCTCCTTAATTTTTAAAGGTTTTGTAATGGTATGCTATAAATTAATTTTACGGCTTTAGGTCGAGTAGACTTTCTCTAATTCTTACCTTAAGTTACCCTAAGGCTATTTCTATTTAAAGGAATCAATCAAGTGTTACCAATCTTGATCACTCGATCACCACTTAGTCCGCACTTCAATCCTTATAGCACAAACATTCTAGAGGTTTTCCCTGGCAAACAAATTGTATTTTTATTCGCTTTTGCAGTATTTCTTTCAACTTTAAGTATCCCGTTAACCACTCACGACATATGCTTTATTTTTTACGAAGTGATAAAAGGATAACATTATATGCCATTATAACTTCTCCTTAAATCTAAAATTATATACACACCCTTCTTTGGGCAAGAAAAGCATTATATATAAAGTATCATTATGCACAATTGATGGATTTTTAGCCCCATCTTCCAATACATTTGTTTGACTAGAATAATGCACCATACGACGTAGATTATACCATATTTTATGCATTTTGTCAAATTTTAAGAACCAAAATTACTGAAAAAAAAAGAACGAGGTACGGGACTAATTCCCGCAGCAAGTTCTTATGACAACAATATATCAAAACTAATTACTAATGTCAATAGAAAATCTTATTTCTTTTTAATTAAATAAATTTCTTTATCTAAAGAACTTATTTTATCACTTTCCATAACATAATTATCATTTAATTCTTTTTTAATAAAATCAAATAAATATTTAAAAGATATTAATACTTTATAATAATCATTAGAATTTCTATCAATAACTAAACCAAAGAATCTTTCATAAACTTTATATTTAAAAGTATTAATTAAATCTAATAATTGGTCATTACTATCAAATCCATTAGAGATAACTGTATAAAAATTATTAACATCAGGTCCCTTATAACGACCACGACTACCATCTAATACTTCAGGGTTAATAGTTTTAAAATAATCATCTCCCATGATACTTTTAGGAATAACGATTCCATCATTTCTATCTAGATAACCTCTTGCTCCTTTAATATTAGTTTCTAATAATTCTTGATAATTAACTTTCGTAGATAATAAAAATTGTTTATAATCTTTTAAATATTTAGATAAAGAATTATTTACAGTTTGATTTAATTCTAATATACTATGATAACTTCTAGGACTAAATCCATTTAAAATCATATATTCAAGTAATAATTTAGCATCATCTTCATTATTCATAAATATCCTCCAACGAGGTGATATCATATCAAATAATTAAATATTTGTCAAATATAGTCGAATGAAAAAGACCCGAGTTTGGTGGCTCTTCCATATAAATGGCGCCAATGGGTTTTTAACAATAGATAATATATCATAACATTTATGAAATGTCAAGTATTAAATGTTACAAATGATACATTAGCAAAAAAGAACGAGGTACGGGCTTTAGCCACGCAGCTGGTTCTTTTTACAACAATAATATATCATAATATTGTAATAATGTCAATTACAATATAATAACATTTTGATACAAAAAACAAGAAAAATATATAATATTTAGAGTGGCAAAATTTTTTAATATTTTTACTTAAATAGTATTGTCAATGCTTCTGTTTTAGTATATAATATATCTCAATACATAAAGGATGTGACATAATATGAATGAAAAAATAATTAATTTAAAAGAATCTGCTTATAGAACAGAGAATAATAATTTAAATGATGATTTAAGATATAGTGTAAGTAAAAATTTAAATTATGAAATAGATAAAGTTTTAAATAATATCAATGAAAGAACTCCTGTAAGATTAAGAGATTTTACTCCAGTCGTTTTAATACAAAATGGTATAAAAAATTTACCAATGTATGAAAATCCATCACACATAAGAAAAAATATTTTAACAATTAAAGAAGCACAAAAAATAGGATTATCTGTTAAACCAAATGACCATTATCATGGTCTAGGTAAAGATATTTTTATTAAAGTAATAGATAGTCTAGATAATCCTAGAGTTATTTTTAAAAGGAATAATAGTAATGATTATTTAGTATTAACTACTATTAAAGACAATAATAATAACAATATAGTTGCTGCAATTGAAATAGAAACAACGACTGATATTAATCGAATAAAAATTGATACAAACAGAATTAAATCAATTTATGGCTATGATATAAAGAAACCTAATTTAAATGATTATATACGTTATAGTCTAAAGAAACAAGAATTTACAAAAATCTATGAGCAAAAAAAAGAACGAGGTACGGGCAATGGCACCGCAGCTGGTTCTTTTAACGATAAATAATATACCACAATCTTCTTAAAAAGTCAAGTAGTGATATATCAATAATTATTATATGTAAAATTATTAGTTACTACTCAGCCTTTCAATGAAAAAAAGCTGAAAAAATAAAAAAAATAATTGAATATATTTTTAAATATTGGTATAATGGAATTACGAGATGTGTCCTATCATGGTAAAAAGGTATTTACATCTCGTTTTTATTTTGCTATAATTTAACTACCATGATAGGAGTGTAACTAATGAATAGAAATAATAAAGATTTATATAGAATGTATGAAGAAGAATTTAATAAAAATGAAAAATTAAAAAAAGAAAATAAAAAATTAAAATTAGATAATAATAATTTAAAATATGAATTAGATTATTTAAAATCAAATTATGATAAGAAAGTTGAAAAAGAAATAAAAAAAGAAAAAGATAAATTTAATCAAGAACTAAATAATGTAAAACTAGAACTAGAAAAAGCAAAACAAGAAATAGATAGATTAAGAAGTCAAGTTGAAGAAAAAAATTATTTAAATGATAAATTAACCAGTCAAGTAAATAAAAATAGTACTAACTCTTCTATTTCTACAAGTAAGGAAATTAGAAAAAATAATAAAGAAAAAACAGGAGCAAATACTTATAACTATAGAACTAAAAGTAAAAGAAAAAGTGGAGGACAACCTAATCATAAAGGAACAACTCTGACAAAAGAATACATAGAAAAATTAATAAAGCAAAATAATGTTAAGGTAAATAAGATAACCAAATATATAAATGGAAAAGAAGGAGATCCAACCAAAATAAAATATCAAATAGGAATTGAAGTAAATGTAATAGTTGATGAAATAACGATTATTCCAACTCCAACCTCTAATGAAAAATTACCAAGAGAGTTATATGGTGATGTAACATATAAAAATAGTGTAAAGGCATTAGCAACTACAATAGGAGATTATTACTGCCAAAGTTATAGCAAAACAGTAGAATTTATATATGATTTAACTGGAGGAATACTGAAGTTATCAGAAGGAAGTTTAAATAATTTCTATAAAGATTTTTCTAAAAAATCAGAAGCAACTATAAACAATATCACAACCAATATTTTAAATGGTTCATATCAGCATACTGATGAAACTACGACAAGTCAAAACGGAAAAGAAACATATTATCGTGCATATGCTAATCCATCAAATGTTTTATACAAATATCATGAACGAAAAGGTGACAAGCCGATTATAGAAGATGGAATCTTAAATATATATTATGGAACAATAATATCCGATCATGAAGTAGGAATATTCAAATATGGGAAAAATAATCAGGATTGTATAATTCATTCTGGAAGATATTGTAATGAGTTGATTCAAAATATCGAAAATATTTCTTGGACAAATGATTTGTTACATCTATTATTCAAAACAGAAATAAATAGAAAAATATTAATTAAGTTTGGTAAGACAAGTTTTACTGAATATGAAATAAATGAAATAGAAAAAGAGTATGATGATATTTTAGATTTAGCAGAAAAACAAAATAAACAAATAGATTCAACATATTGGAAAGAAAAAGCTAATACCTTACTAAAAAGGTTTAGAAAACATAAAGCAGTAACTTTGTTCTATATTCATGATTTTTCAGTTCCTTATGATAACAATTTTATTGAAAGAGCTTTGAGAATGATAAAAGGAAAAACAAAAGTATCAGGTGGATTTAGAAGTCAAGAAGGTGGAATATATTTTGGTAATACAATGAGTATAATTAAAACAGCAAAATTAAGAAAATTAAATCCTTTTGATTGTATCAAAGAAGTTTTTGAAGGCAAATCATTATTTGCTTAGTTTTTTCGTGTAATTTTAAAAAGAACTAACTTGAATTAGTACTTTAATTCATGTTAGTTCTTTATTTTAGGCTGAGTAGTAACAATTATTATGTTTGATACATTAAAGTATATTAAAATTAAAAAGAGTCGTCCTAGATAAAAATTTTTTATCTATCATGGCTGTAAAAACAGCCGACGACTCTTTTTGTAACAATAATATATCGCAAATTGTTTGTGGTGTCAAGCAGTGACATATCAATAATTGTTATAATTTGATACATTAATCTTTTTTCTTATGAAATCTACTTTTTAATTTTTCTAACATCTTGTCTCTTTCTTCATCACTTGAATCTTGCCAAATAATTTCAAAGAAAACTCCCATACCAGGTAAAGTTACTTCATCTTGTTCTTCGATACTTTCAACAATTGCTCTTTTAATAGTATCAGTATCATCATCTTTAAAGTTATTAATAATATAATCTCTTATTTTTATATCATCCATATTTTCATCCTTTCGTAAATATTATGTATATATTTACATTTTTTATGTAAAATTATTAAAAAAGTTTAAAAAAATATTTACAAAAGGGAAGATATTAACTATAATTATAATTGAAGTTAGGCATAAAGTGGGGAAAAGTGGTGAAGTTTATGTTAATGGGAGAGTATCGAAATAGTTTAGATGCTAAAGGTAGAATTGTTATTCCTAGTAAATTTAGAGAAGAACTTGGAAATAAAATAATTTTAACAAGAGGACTTGATGGTTCTTTATTTATCTATTCTGAAGATGCTTGGAATAAATTAACAGAGAAACTTCAAACTTTATCTTTTACGGAAAAAGAATCAAGAAACTTTACAAGATTTTTGCTTTCTGGTGCCAATACTTTGGAATTTGATAAACAAGGTCGGATTATTATTCCAAGCTACTTAAAGGAATATGCGAATTTTTCTAAGGAAGTAGTTTTAGTAGGCGTTTTAAATCGGGTTGAACTTTGGAGTAGTGATGCTTGGGATAAATTCATGACTGACAATTTTGATGATTTATCTTCAATTTCAAGTGACCTATTCGGGTCTAATTAGGAGGCAATATGCATTATAGTGTTATGTTAAAAGAAGCAATTACTGCTCTTAATTTGCAACATACGGGAACTTATGTTGATGCAACGCTTGGATATGCTGGACATAGTGGTGAGATGTTAACGCGAGTAAAAAGGGGTTTTCTATTCGCCTTTGACCAAGATATTAATGCTATTAATTATAGCTTTGAAAAACTTAATAAAATTGGTTCTAATTTTAAAATAATTAAGAGTAACTTCTTATATATGAAAGAACAATTAGAACAACTGGGGGTTTTTAAAGTAAACGGCATTTTATTTGATTTAGGGGTTTCTTCACCACAACTTGATGAAAAGAATCGAGGATTTAGTTATCTTAAAGATGCACGTCTTGATATGCGAATGGATTTAGATAGTGATTTTTCTGCATATGAGCTTGTTAATACTTATAGTGAAGAAGATTTAGCAAGAATAATATTTACTTATGGAGAAGAAAAATATGCTAAAAGCATTGCTCGAAATATTGTTCATGAAAGAGCTAAAAAGCCAATTGAGACAACTTTCGAGTTAGTTGATATTGTAAGACGTAGTATGCCAGTTAAGAAAACTATTGATAAAAATCCTGCCAGAAAAACATTTCAAGCTATTCGAATTGAAGTAAATCACGAAATTGAAATTTTAGAGGAAAGTCTTAGAAAAGCACTAGACCTCTTAGATATAAATGGTAGACTTGTTGTAATTACTTTTCATTCCTTAGAAGATAGAATTACCAAAAAATTATTTAAGGAAATGACGGAGGTTGACCCTGTAGTTAAAGGATTACCAGAAATACCAGATGAATATAAACCTAAATTTAGGTTAGTTAATCAAAAAGTAATAACACCAAGTGATGCTGAATTAAAAGAAAATTCAAGAAGTCGTTCTAGTAAACTTCGAGTAATTGAAAGGATAAGATAAAAACATGAAAAAGAATAAAAAGAAAAGTGATAAGGTATCTCATTTTGAAAAATTATTATATGTACTTGCTATTTTCTTAGTATCTTTAGCACCTCTTATAATTGTCTTTGGTAAATCAACTTTATCAGAAGTAAATTATGAGGTTGAAAAGATTAAGAAAGAAATTAAGAGTCAAGAAAAACAAAATGAGAGTTTACAAATGAAAATAAATGAGCTTGCTAGTTTAGAGAATATTCAAAAAGTAATTAGAGATGAAGGATTAGCTTATAACAATGATAATATAAAAAATGTTGATTAATGTCTAATTACTTGCTATTTCAATTAATTTAATTTAAAATGAAAATAAGGAGGACTATGAAAAAAGATGGTAAAGTAAAGATTAGTAATTTAATTTTGATAGTTGCTCTTTTTTGTTTTCTTATTTTAATTGGAAGAGTTTCTTTTATAGCTGTATCAGCAAGTGTTGATAATATTAATATTCAAGAATTAGCTTCAAGAAGAACAACGAAGACAAATATTTTAAAAGCTAATCGAGGAACAATCTTTGATAATTCGGGTAATATCCTAGCTCAAGATGTTGCAAGTTATACATTAATTGCTTATCTAGATCCTAAAAGAACAACGGATGCTGATAATCCACAACATGTCGTAGATAAAGAAAATACAGCTTTAGTTTTATCAAAACTATTAGATATGGAATATGATACCGTTTTAGGTTATTTAAAAAAAGAAGGAGTTTATCAAACAGAATTTGGAATAAAGGGAAGAGGATTAACGGAACTTGAAAAAGATACAATTAAAGCAACTAATTTGCCAGGACTTGATTTTATAGAAACAACTAAAAGATATTATCCTTATGGAGAATTTTTATCTTATTTAATCGGATATGCTAAAGAAGATGAAGATGGTAATTTAAAAGGAGAACTTGGAGTTGAAAAATATTTTGATAAAGAGTTAACAGGAGTTAATGGAAAAACGGTTTATCAAAAAGATTTAAGAGGTTATAAAATTGCTGGGACTAAAGAATTAACCGAAGAAAAACAAGATGGAACTGATGTTTATTTAACGATTGATAATAATGTTCAATTCTTTGTTGAAGAAGCCATTAATAAAGCCGTTACTGATTTTACATTTGATGAAATTGATATCATTGTTGCAGATGCTAAAACGGGAGCTATCTTAGGATATGGAAGTAATCCTAGTTTTGACCCGAATATTAGAAATATAACAAATTACTTAGACCCTAATTCCAGTGTTGCTTTTGAACCAGGTAGTACTATGAAAATTTACACTTATATGGCAGCCCTTGAAGCCGGAGTTTATAAAGGAAATGATACTTATCAATCAGGTTCCTTCACGACGAAAGATAAAACAGTTATAAGAGACTGGAACCGAACTGGATGGGGTTGGATAACATTTGACCAAGGATTTATTTATTCAAGTAACACAGCTGTTGTTAATATTATGAATAAATATTTAGGAGCTGATAAATTAAAAGAGTATTTTAAAAAATTAGGATTTGGTCAAAAGGTTGGAGTAAGTCTTAAAAATGAAGCCAGTGGTAAAATTGATTTTAGGTATGAAACCGAAGTTTTCAATGCTGCATTCGGACAAGGTATTACAACTACCCCTCTTCAACATATTAAAGCCTTAACAACCATTGCTAATGATGGAGAATTATTAAATCCTTATATTGTCAAGAAAACGGTTGCAAGTGATGGGACAGTTAAAGAAAATGAACGAGAGTCACTAGGAATAGTTGCCAGTGCCAAAACAGTTGAATATATGAAAAATCTAATGTGGCATACGATAAATGACCCTGATGGAGCAGGGCATGCGTATGCAATTGAAGGATTTGATTTAATTGGTAAAACCGGAACTGCCCAAATAGCTAGTACTAATGGTAAAGGATATTTAACGGGGGATGCGGATGTAAACAGAAGTGTATCTATCTTATTTCCAAAAGATGACCCTAAGATAATTATCTATGGAGTAGTAAAACGTTCTGTATCAGCAACTCCACTTTCAAATGCTATGAAAGATATAGTTAAGAATGTTTCTAAATATTATAATATTTATAATGAATCAAGTTCTAGTAAAAATAAAAATCAAACTATTAAAAACTATTTAAATCAAGATATAGAAACTGTAAAAAAAGATTTACAACAATATAATATAACTCCTTTAATAATTGGAGATGGCTCTTTAGTAACAGACCAATATCCTAAGAATACTAAATTAACAAGTGAATCCAAAGTATTCTTAATTACTAACTCCAAAAATTATCTAATGCCTAATTTAATAGGTTATTCAAGAAGTGATATAGAAGTTTTATTTTCTTATTTAAATATTCCTTATAATATAAAAGGAAATGGTTATGTAACAAGTCAAAGTATCCCTGAAGGAACTAAGTTAACTAAAGATTTAAAAGTCGAATTTACACTGGAAAGTAAACTCGATAAAAAAGAAGAACCAACAACTTCAAGTTAGGTTCTTTTAATTAACAATCTTTTCTTCATCAAATAAAGGTGAATCAAAAAATTCTTTAGTTGTAATTTTAAAAACTCTACATATTCTAAATATTACATAAGCACTTGGATTTTCTACTTCTCTATTTACAAGACCTCTTAAAGTAGAAGGTGGAACTGTAGACTTTTCGGCAAGTGCATTAATAGTATAATTGTATTCTTCGCATAATTCTAGTATTCTTTCTGCAACAGCCTCTTTAAATAACATATAAACTACCTCACTTATGGAAAAGTCTAGCAAATAATATTAAAAAATATACACGGAATTTCGACTATTTTGATTTTTAAATTAATATTTATTAAATAAATTATTTTTAATATTACAAATTATTAATTAATAAATATTATAAATATTTCAAATAAATTCCAATTATTATTTTAAAAAAATATTTTCTTAATGTCAATATATGTCAAATAAAAACGGATATTCGCACGAAATAAACGGATATCCGTTGACTATTTATTAACTTCATATTATAATTTAGTTAATTAAGGATAAAATAATAATATGATTTTTCTCTATATTATATCAGAAATTCTTATTAAGGAGGAGTTAATTTATGTATGAAGTAAAAAAATTAAACAAAAGAAAGGTAAAAATTACTTTAATAGCAATTTTAGTTTTAGTCTTAACAATAGGAGGAGCCTATGCTCTTTGGACTTATTCTAAGACCTTAGGTGACCAAACTTTAATATCTGGAGATATCTTCTTAAAGTATACAGAAGGAGATACTATAAATATGAAAGAGGCTATGCCAAGTGTTACTTATAATCCGGATGATTATTTTGAGTTTACTATTCAAGGTAAAAATACATATAAGAAAGATGTAGTTTTTGAAATTTTTCTTGATGAAGGAGATACTCCATCTGGAGAAGAAAACAAAAGTAGAACCGAAAGAATAAAACCAGAACTTCTAAAATTTAGATTAGTAGAAGTAAAAGGTAAAGAAGAGGAAGAACTAATTCAAGCAGGTTCATACAATGATTTAAATAAAAAAAGAATATGGGTGGATAGAGTAAAAGCAAATACAACTAGTGAAATAAAATATACATATAGATTATATATGTGGATATCAAATGATGCCAAGATAGGAAATATGAAGGATGCCGATTATACAGCCGAAGTTTGGAATAACAATGTATTTGCATCTGTTAAAGTTGGAGTAAATGGAGACTTTAATGAAAAAGAATTAACCGAAGATTATTTTATATTAAATGCTAAAAATGAATCAGGAGAACCATATGATTTAAATACACCAGTTCAATCTGATGAAGATATAACTTTAACTTTAGCATCAAAACGAGAAGTTACAAAGTTTGTAGTCTCAAAATCAAGTGAATATCCAATTGCTTTAACTAGTTTAGATAGTCCTACTGATTATACTGCATCTTATAATGAAACAACAAGAGCATGGGAAGCAACAATAACTTTGGATGAAACAGGAATATATGATTATTATGCAGTATATCCAAATGATAAAGGACAATCAAAAACATATAGTTTTACATTATTATTTAATCCAGATAGATTTGTCAAAGTAGAAAAACCAACAAGTGAACTTTGTAAACAAAATTTAACCTATACAGGAAGTCCTCAAGATTTAGTAGATGAAACTAATCTAGATAAACAAGGTTATACAATAGAACAAGTTCAAGGAACAGATGCACAAGATTATCAAGTAAAAGCCCATTTAAAAGATAAATTCAGATGGAGTGACTCATCTCAAGAAGATGCAACATTTAATTGTACAATAGGACCAAAGGAAACAGTTTTAACATATGAACCAGCAAGTGACTTTAAAGTTCCAGTAGAAGGAAAAAGTACATTTAAGATAAATGCACCAACAGAAGGAATATTTGAAGTAACTTCACAAGCAAGTGGAACAGCAAGTGTAACGTTCACCCCATCAAGTGGAACTTCAACAACAGTAACTGTTCAAGGAGTAGCAGAAGGAAGTACAACTTTAGATGTTAAATTTACTCCATCAAATAATAACTATACATCAAAGACAGATACCTATAGTGTAGAGGTAACTAAGAAATCGGCAGATATAATTAAAGAGCAAATAACAAATCATACAACAGATGGGACTAATCTAACCGTAGAAGATTCAGACGGAACAATCTATTTATCAGGAACAAATGACCAAATAAACTTTAACTATGTCTGGTATTCTGGAAAACTATGGAGAATAACAGCTATCAATAAAGACAATACAATGAAAATGATAACACAAGATGAAATAACAGCAATAAATTGGGGAACCAATACAACATATCAAGGTTCTTGGATATATCAATGGTTAAATGAAGATTTCTTAGATACACTAGAAAATCAAGAAAATATAATAGTGCAAGATTCTCAGTGGTATGCAACAGCAGATGATAGTGCAACCCCAGCAAAACCAACAGGAGCAACAATAGACGGAAAAGTAGGGTTATTAAATGCATATGAATACTATCAAAGTTATAAAAATTTAGGAGCAGTTGATAATTCTGAGG
>CANRDV010000029.1 GCA_947629475.1 uncultured Bacilli bacterium | reverse complement strand
TATCTGACTAATTATGTCACATAATACAAATTATCATTTATCTGATTATTTAATTCTATTTTTTTATCTATAATAGATAATATATTTGCAATTTTATTCTGATTTTCCTTATCTTGAATAACAATTTTACATTTTAATAGTTCTGGTTGTCGTAAGCCTACTACTGTTGTTCCAGTGGCTCTAAATTTCAATTCATTTTTAAAATCATGACAAGTCATATAGTAATAAACATATTTTGAATTATGTTCATCTTTAATTTTGATTCCGAATAACCTTTGACTTAAAACAATTTTTTCATCACTATCCCAATAAAGAACTTCTCCAAATGGTGCCTCTGATGTAATTATAATTGTTCCCCTTTCTACTTCTTGTTTCATCCATTTTTTATACAAATTTTTACTTACGTATCTGATTGTTTCTAATTGTACTATTTTACCATTTTTTACATTTTTTGCAGATAATGCTCTATAACCTTTTTCTGCCCAATTATCATTTAATTTTTTAGGAGTCTTACCTCTATAATCAATAATTTCTTTAACAATTTCAGACAAGCAAACTTTATCCATATTCTCTCACCTCTATCCTATATACTTTCTATGTGATATTTTCACATTATTTTGATTAACCATTGCATAATGCATTGTTGTTTCTATTTTTACATGTCCAAGTAACTTTTGTACCTGCTCAACAGGCATTCCTTTATCAATTGCCATTGTAGCTAATGTTCTTCTAAATTTATGAGGATGTACTCTATTTACATCAGCTTCTTTTCCTAACTTTCTAACTATTAATTCTACTCCAGAAATAGACAATCTCTGATTAGGTTTTTTCATTGAAACAAAAAGTGCATTATTCTCATCAGTTCTATTATTTAAATATTGTAATAAATGTATTTTAGTTCTTGCATCAAAATAAACTTCTCTTTGCTTATTTCCTTTTCCTAAAACTATGCAAGATCTTTCTTCAAAATTAATATCTTCAATATTCAAATTTACCAATTCACCTACCCTCATTCCTGTTGATGTTAACATTTCTATCATTGTTAGATTTCTTATATTAGAACATTCATCACGCATTTTTTCTATATTTTCATCAGAAAAAGTTTCTTTAATAACTACAGGGCTTTTAACTTTGTGTATTCTTCTTACAGGACTTTTTAAAATATAATCTTCATCTTCTAGCCAAGAAAAGAAACTTGAAAAAACTCTTCTAACATTGTCTATAGTTACACTAGAACACTTAGTTTCTTCCTTGTATTGTGATAAATATTGTCTAATATCATCTGTTGTTATTAATTTTATACTTTTTTCCAAATTTTCAATTAACCTTTCTATAATTTCTCGATAATATTTAGTTGTTCTTTTAGAACATCCTTCTACTTCTTTAGCAGAAATAAACATTGAAATAAGTGTATTATTTTCTTCCTTCTCTTTTTGCCTTTTTGTTTCATCATTTTTAATAACTATTTCAAAATCTTCAAACTTATATATTAAAGTTTGCTTAAGTTTATCAAGTTGATAAGTATTCAAACTAGATTCCATCTCTTTTGTAATACTTAAAATGACACTATCTTTCATAATATAACATTCCCCCTTTGTGTCAAGGTAATATTATACTACAAATAACTATTTGTATGACTAAATTTCTACATTTTCTAGGTCTATTTCTCCATTCATTAACTTTGGTAGTAAGGTATCTCGAAGTTGCTCTAATACTTTATTTTCTTTATTGTTATAATATATTTTTTTATTTATAGGATCAACTATTTCATTAAATTTAATCATCGTTAATTTATCCGGAATAACATATTCTATATTTTTAGTAGTACTGTTTGATAACCCTGCCATTAAAGTTCCTGTTGAATTATTATTTTTTATATTCAAAAAGTTTTTATCATTTATTAAACACCATAAATAATTTACTGAATCATTTATACATTCAATACCCATAAAACCTGTCGAAAAAATATAACTATTTAGCAAATCTTCCATATAATCCATAACTAAAATATTCTTTTTACTATTTTCCATTTTAGCAAACCAAATACTATTTTTAATTGGAGTCATATTTGCTCTTGATGGACGATTTTTATATGTTATTATACTACTATTATTGATATTTGTTCTATCAACATCTGCTGTTGCTAAATATTCTTTTTCACCATCAAAAACTTTAACTCCACTTTTAACAATTTTTGTTAAAATATTATCGCCAAAATAACCTACTTCCCAATTATAAGGAATATTCCCTAACTTACTTTCTTTATATTTAGAATTACTATCAGGGAAATTATAATTAACAAACCATTTATTATATAAAACTAACTCTTGCTTAAACAAATTATCATTTATCTGATTATTTAATTCTATTTTTTTATCTATAATAGACAATATATTCGCTGCTTTATTCTGATATTTTCTATTTGGTAATGATATTTCTAAATTTCTTAAATCAGTTTTATTAAATTTTGGCATCGCAGATCCTGATACAAGAGTAAGTAATTTATTATATCCTATTTTTGACTTTAAATAATAATACAAATAATCTTGATTACATATTTCATTCGTTTTAACTAATATTGAATTCGGACCTAAAGTCATGTGACAATCTAAATTGGGACACTTAAATACAGTTCCTAAATTAGCTCCAACATTACTTATAATAATTTCATTTCCATATAATATTGATTTTTTTAAAAACTCATAAGATGATTTAGGAACCCAAATAGCACTTGTTTCATCATAATTATTATTAAAATCAACTAGTCTTATCAATCGAGCATAATCCTTATGACATCTATATTTGACATTATTAGCTAATGATTTAAAACTACCATTTGCAACATAATCAGTGATTATATCACACACATCCTTAAACTTATATATTGTTTGTTTCATACATTCATCCCTTCTTCAAAATATTGCGAGCAAGATACCAAATTATAAACCATATCCAATTGCTCCTAAATTTTTCTTTATTTCTTCTTCTAATTTATGTGATTCTTCAAATTGTTTAGATAATTCAGAAGTTAATTTTTTCATTTTTTCTTCAAAAGGAACCTCATCTTCCTCACTTTCTTCAACTCCAACATATCTACCTGGTGTTAAAACATAATCATTTGAAGCAATTTCTTCTGTAGTTGCAGAATAGCAAAATCCTTTTTTATTTTCATAATTATCATTGTTTTGATAATTATGATAAGTGCCTGCTATTTTCTTAATATCATTTTCATCTAATTCTCTTAATCTTCTTGTTACCATTTGACCTAAATTAGTTGCATTTATAAATAAAGTTTTTCCTTTTTGTTTTTTATTTCTATTAATTATCCAAATAGAACATGGAACTGTAACTGTATAAAACAAATTATTTGGCATTGCTAATATACAATCAACAATATCATCTTCTATCATTTTCTTTCGAATTTCACCTTCACCACCTGTATTTGATGCTAATGATCCATTTGCAAGAATACAAGCCATTTTACCATTTTGAGATAATTTAGAAATCATATGTTGTAGCCAAGCATAATTAGCATTATTTTTGGGAGCTAGTCCATATTTCCATCTAGGATCATTCTCTACTTTATCTCTATCCCACTCCATATTAAAAGGTGGATTAGCTAATATAAAATCTGCTTTTAAATCTTTATGTAAATCTTCGGTAAATGTATCAGCAGCATATTTTCCTAAATCACCATACATTGATCTAATAGCTAAATTCATTTTAGCAAGTCTCCATGTAGTAGGATTTTTTTCTTGGCCAAATATACCAATATTATATACATTTCCTTGATTTTCTTTTACAAATTTCATTGATTGAACAAACATTCCACCTGAACCGCAAGCAGGATCATAAACTTTTCCTTTGAATGGTTCAATGCATTCTACCATTGTCCTTACCAAACAAGCAGGAGTATAAAATTCTCCACCCTTTTGCAATTCATTTTTGGCAAATTGACCTAAAAAGTATTCATAGATTCTTCCTAATATATCTTTTTGCACAGCTTCTTTTGTCCCAACTTTAATATTTGTAAATAAATCTAGTAGTTCCCCTAAATTAACATTTCGCATTGTAGGGGAATTATAATCTTTAGGTAAAACATTTTTTAGTGATAAATTTTCCTTTTCAATTAGTGTTAAAGCATCATCTATAATTTCTCCAATATTTGATTCTTTAGAATGCTCAACTAAATATTCCCATCTAGCTTCTTTAGGAACATAAAATATATTCTCAGCAGTATAACAATCTCTCTCTTCTTCTAATCCTAAACCTTCTTCAACCAATTCTCTATATTTTTCTTCAAATGAATCAGATATATATTTTAGAAAAATTAATCCTAAAACTATAAACTTATAATCTGAAACTGACACAGCTCCACGCATTTTATCAGCCGCTGCCCACAATTTACTTTCTAATTTCTTTAATTCTTGTTCTTCCATTTACTCCTCCAAAACTATTAGTTATTAACTATTATAACTAATATCTTTATTCCATAACTATTATAACATTTAATCTTACTAAGATAAACATTTTGACAACTTATTTTTACTAATATGTTACTTATTATTTCACATATTTATTAATTATATATTTAATTACACAAATATTGATCTTAAAACAACTCTTTAACTATTAAATCTTCACTCTTTAAATTATTATTTTTACCTAATAATAAATTCTCATAGAACTTAATTAAATAACCTTTATTTTCTTTTATTTTTAAATAATTATTAAAATAATTACTTCTTACTAATGCATTTCTAAAATATATCGACTTATCTTTAAATAAAGTATTATCTACATTATATCCTAAACTTATTAAATACTTTTCTATAAATATGGCTGTAGTTCTTGTATTACCTTCTCTAAAAGGATGAACTTGCCAAATATTAGATGAAAAATTAGTTATATTATTAATTACTTCAACAATATTCATTCCTTTATAATCTTTTTCTTTTTCAACTTCCATATCATACTCAAGTGATTCTTTTAAGGTTCTAGAATCTCCATATAGAGCTGAATCATTATTTAATATTTTTTCATGTTTAGAAAAGTCTATCTTTCTAAATTCTCCGGCAAATTCATAAACATCTTGAAATAAATACTCATGAACATATTTTAAATAATCAACTGATAATTCAAAATTATCTATTTGTAATAACTCAACTATTCTCATAGATACTAAATCACATTCCATTTCATTATGATTTATATCATTCTTCTTTTCTTTTAAGGAATAATATTCTTTTATTTCATTTTCTACTTGTTCTATTGTAAGATTCCCTAGAACATTACTATTAATAAGACTTTCAAAATATTTAGAAGGTTTTAAATTATCAACTTCTTGAAGTCCTATAGCCATATCCCATTCTAATTGTTTAATATATCCTTTAGGTTTTATTTCTTCAATATATTTTATATTACTAGAATCTAACTCTTTTTCACTCATCATAAACTCCCGTTTTCTTCTTTTACTTCATAATTAATAATAAGCTTAAAATTCATTAAATTCTCCACGCTTTCTTACATCTTCATTACATTCTTCTAAATCAAATTCATTAATATCTTGATGTGGCCATCCTTCATAATCAGGATCGTCATCATGATTTTCACCATAGAATATATCATAAAGCCCATATACTCCACCACAATCATCAACTATCCCATAGCCTTTTCCAGATAATACTTCTGTTTTACTATAACCATCTACTATTTTACTAATTGTTACTTTAAATCTCCAATCATCTCCAAAGTCATAAATAACATAAATTTTTTGCTTTTCTTTTAATCTTAAATCATAAAGAGGTCTATCACTAAATTCTTCACCAAGATAATCTTTTTCTTTCTTTAAATCATAAAGATGTGAGAAATCTCCTCTAAAAGCGGCAATTACTATTCTACATAAATCATCAATTGTAATATTATTACTAACAATAATTTTTCTTTTTATATCTTTATTAAAACACTCTAAACCAACATTCAAAATATAACTTTTAGGCTTTTTACTTTCTTCTTTATCAATAAAATAATCTTTAATTCTTTTATTAATTAAATCTTTATCAAATCCTATTTTTAAACATTCTTTTTGAATTTTAGTACATAAATTTTCTTTTTGTTTTTTAGTATACCTTAAAATTCTATATAATTCATATATTGATTCATTATTAAAAAAGCCATAACCTTTTCCATCTATTACTGTAAATTCATCTTCCGTTTTCTCATCAACTATCTCTAAAACATCTATTAATATTTCAAAATGACATTGTTGATGAAAGCATAATAATTCTAAAGAACTTTCTTTTTTTAACTTTAAATCTTTAAGAAGATAATTATCTATATCTCTATGCTCATTTTCATAAAGATCATAATCAAAATTTGAATTCGAATAACAATAACCATCATCAACCAATCCATAACTTAACATTTTATCAACATTAAAAGATACCAATATACCTTCACATAAATTAGTTAAACTAATATCCTCATCAACAACAATTTTTCTATTTAACTTTTTTTCTAATTCTTCAACTTCAATATTTAAAACTACTTTCATATCTACCTCTTATAAAAATTGATCCCAATAAGTACCATTATCAAATGCATCTAAATTATCAAAAAATTCGTCCATACTTTCTCTTAAAATCATACAAAGTTTCTTATAATCTTGAACTTTAACATATTCTTTCTCACTCATACATTGATAAAACTTCTTTATACTAGCAGCATTCTCTTTAATCGATGTCCTACTTGCAAAAGCACATTTTTCAATAAACCAACCATTCAAGTATCCTCTAACTTCAAAGATTCCCTCTTCCATTTTTGTAACTTCATAATAATTTAAATAATAATTCAAATAAAATTCTACATTACCTAAATGTTTCTTTTTAGTTTTAGGGCTTAAATTCTTAGAATCTAGCCATTCATCAAATTCCTTTAAAAACTTTTCATTCCTTTTTTCATTCTTTTTTAACTCTTCTTCATAATTACTCATAACTACTACCTTTCTTTACCAATATTATATCATTTAAACTTAGTAAGGTAAATAAATTGACAATAATTTACGAAAAAAATAGTAATGTTACTTACTATTTCAAATATTTATTCATTAATTCTTTAGCTAATTCTTCACCTTTAGGTGTTAATCCAACTGACTTACTTGTATGTTTACTATAATATAGATAACCATCATCTGTTAACTTATTAAGAATATCAAAATCATATCCTTTCCAACAAGTCTTAACCTTAGATTTTTCAACATTATCATCTAAGACTACATATCCTTCTTCTTCCCATGAAGTTAAATACATTAATAATAAAGTTAAATCTTCTATATTTTTATCCATTTTACTATTCTTTCTACTTATTTCCAAAATAAATACGTTATATCTTTATATTTATTATTTTCTTTTTTATATAATTTTTGATTTGTATTTCGATTACTTAAACTTCCTTTATTTTCTTGATATGAACCAACTTTAACATAGTCAAAACAATTCATCCATTCTTCAATATCAACATCTCTTCCAGAATATAAAGCACTTTCTTTTCCTAAATCATGAATTATATTACAATAATACTTTAATTCTTCTTTTTCTTCTTTAGTATTCTTACCTTCTCCCATAAAACAAACAACATCTAAATAATTAAAATATAAATTTAATAATAGATTAAAGTTTTCTTTTAAACTATCACCATATTTTTCATGTAGATATGGAGTATGACAATTTTTACAATTATTCTTACATTCAGAAATATATATTACTAAACTTTTCTTATTAGGAATTTCAAGTTCAGATATACCGGAAGTTGCATACAAAAGCATAACACCACCTACAAGTATTATAGCAAAATTTAAAAAACTACACAATAACTATCCCCACCTCCGGCATTTATGTGGTTAGATAAAACTATTACTTTAGAATCATTACCAAAGGTATCTGTCATAGTAGATAGTCTCTCGGCTCTTGATAAAGTAGTATCATCATCTCTTGTAATTGCAACCGGTACTCCTAGTTCTTTAAATCTATCATACATATAATTAGCTGCTTGTAAAGTAAAATCTTTTTCTCGTAAGCCACCTGATACAGCACCCGGATCACTTCCACCATGGGAAGCATCTTTTATCCCCAAGAACTGTTAATTATAAATCAAAATTCCATTCGATTATTATTTCTCTTGTATTATTTACTTTATCAAGATTTCCAATATAAATTTTTTCAATAAATTCTGAAACTATTATCTTATTTAAATTTTTAATCTTTTTATATTTTTTTAGTATACTTTCAATATCTTTAGTATTTCTTTTTCTATCAAGACTATCTTCTAATTCTTTTTCTACTTCCTTTAATCTTTCTTGATAATTATTAACATCTTTTTCATATTCTTCATGAAGAACAGAAAAATCAGTTTCAGAAATTATATTCTTCATCTTATCTTGATATAGATTTTTAAAATATAATTTACATTCATTTAATTTCTTTTCAAGATTTACTTTTTCTTTATTTAAATTAGTTATTCTAATTTCTTGATTATTCTTTTTATTAATTTCTTTTTCTAATTCATTTTTTAACATTACTTGATTACATTTTTTTAATAATTCATTTATCGAGTTTAAAACATAATCTTCTAAAATATCTAATCTAATTGAATGCTTATTTGAACAAGTATGATATTTCTTATTACCTTTACATTGTAAGTAAGCACGTTTCTCTACTTCTCCATTCTTACATTTAGTAGCATACACATTACGCATAAAAATACGACCACATTCTTTACAATAAACTTTTTGACTTAATAGATGAATATTTCCAGTTTTCATTGGTTTTTCGTGGCTTCCTATTCTCTTTTCAACTAAATACCACGTTTCTTTATCAATAATTGCTTCATGAGTATTAACAACTCTTGTCCATTCATTTTTAGGAACTTGCTTAGATTTATGATTTTTATAACTTATACTTGTTTTTTTACCTTGAACTAAATTACCTATATAAACTTCATTTCTTAATATTTTAGCTATTGTATCAGGTGTCCAAATTCCTGTTTTTTGATAATCAAAGTTCGAACAAACAAAGTTACTACCAATTGATTTTTTATAAAGAGAAGGACATAAAATATTTCTTTCGTTTAAACTATCACATATTTTTTTATAACCTAATCCATTTTTATATTTTTCAAATATTTCTTGAACAATATAAGAAACATTTTCATCAATTATTAATTTATGTTTATCACTTGGATCTTTTTTATAGCCATAAGGTGCAAAACTACCCATGAAAAGTCCATCTTCTCGTTTATTTTTTAAAGATTTTTTAACATTATTTGATAAATCTTCAAGATACCATTCATTTACCAGTCCATTTATTTGCCTTGATTTTTTATTAGAAGCATTATTGGTATCAGCATTATCAACAATGCTAACAAATCGAACTCCCCATTCAACAAATTTATTATGTAAATACTTTTCAATTACTTCCATATCTCTTGAAAATCTACTTTGAGTCTTACAAAGAACTATATTAATTCGACCTGATTCACAATCTTTAATCATTCTTTCAAAATCTGGTCTATAAGTTCCAGCTCCTGAATAATCATCATCTGAATAAATATCCACAACTTCCCAGTTCTGTTCTAAAGCATATTTTAAAAGCATACTTTTTTGATTAGCAATTGACTCACTATCATCATTTTTATTTTTTTTATACCTATCCTCATCAGATAGTCTACAATATACACCTACCCTTTCCATTTGCAACACCTCATTTCTTTGAGATATAACAAATTTAAATCTACAAATATATTATACTTCATAATCCTTATTATTTAAATATAAACTATTTATATTTTCTAAATTTAATATAACTTTTAATAATTTCATAGTAATAATTTCTTCTATTTCTTCTTTAGTTCTTTCTTTATCTAACTTATAAATAATATTATAATGTACCATCACACATCACTCCTTCATAAATAGTAAGTAATTCTAATCTCTAAATTTTATTCTAGATAAATAAAAAATGAACTAATCCCTTCAAAGAATTAATCCATTTTACTTAATTATACTACTTACAAATTCAAAGTCCATACCAAATTCAGTACTTTTTTAGTGCAAAATCTATATTAAAAGTAGTGCTTTTTTTAGTAACATTTTTGTATAAATATATAGTAAAAAAATACCAACAGGATATGTGAATGCACCACGAAAGAAGAACTTTCCTTTATTTTCAAGGCTTTTAGAAGATTTTTGTTGCACCAGAACCTATTTCGCACATGCGAAATGTAATACAAATTTAGTTTTTTCGTATTACAATTAGGTATTTTCATTATTAAACTCCTTATTTATCAAGGAATTAACTGTAGGAATAAATGTAATACATATAAAATTTTTATAAAGTAATTTTTTATAAAATTGAATTAAATTCTTGACTTTATATAAAAAAAATGATAGCATATATGCAAATTGAAAGGTTTAGACAAATTATAATAAAATTTTTTAAACTTTAAATTTGAAAAGGAGATAATTATGAAAAAAAAGAAAAAGAGTCTAAAAAAAGAAAAGTATTCTGAAATATTTCTAATCATCTCAATTACATTTGTTGTTTGTACTTTACTTTCAAATATCCTTTGCTCTAAGATTATAAATATTTTTGGAATAACTTGTACAGCTGGCATTTTAGTTTTCCCAATTACTTATATAATTGGTGATGTATTAACTGAAATATATGGATATAAATTATCCAAGAAAATCATTATTTATGGTTTTATATTTAATGCTTTTGCAACCTTAATATTCTTAATTGCAATAAAGCTACCTTTTCCACCATTTTGGGAAAACCAAGAAGCTTTCGTAAAAATACTTGGTAATACTTATAGAGTTTATATTGCATCTGTATTGGGATATTTAATAGGTGGATTTAGCAATGCATTTATAATGCATTATATAAAAAATAATACTAAAATAAAGTTTTTGTGGTTTCGTGCCATTACTTCTACTATTATAGGTGAAAGTTTAGATACAGTTATATTTTTAACAATAAGTTTTATAGGAATATATACCAATAAAGAACTAATAACCATGATTTTTTATCAAAGTTTATTCAAAATTTTATATGAAACAATTTTTATTCCTATAACTTATTTTGTAATTAAAAAAATCAAAATAATGGAGGGTTTAAATGAATAATAAAATTATAATAACATTAAGTGGAGGCTTAGATAGTTCAACTGTTCTAGCAAAAGTCTTTGAAGAAAAAAAAGATATTTATGCCTTAACAGTTAATTATGGTCAAAAAAATTGGAATAAAGAAATTGAAAATGTTCAAAAATTATGTGAAATATACAATGTTAAAGAATTGAAAATAATCGATTGTACTTGGCTTGGTAAAATGGGTGGTTCAGCCGTAACAGATTCTAGTATTAATTTAGAGGTAAAAAATGATGACAAAATATATGTTCCATTTAGAAACACAATCATTTTATCAGCTTGCATTGCATGGGCAGAAATTTTAAATTGCGATTTAATTTATACTGGAAGTATCAATGGAGATGCCGAAGATATTTGTTATGATAATACCAAAAAATATTATCAAATTTTAAATATGTTAGTTAAAGAAGCTACTCGAAAAAATATTAAAATTGAAGCCCCTTTAATTAACTTTGATAAAAAAGAGGTATTAGAATTAGCCATTTCTTTAAATGTACCTTTAGAATACACTTGGTCATGTGTTATAAATAATGACTACCCATGTGGCAAATGTTTCTCTTGCCTTGATCGAAAAATGGCTTTTAACATGCTTAATCAAACCGATCCTAATTATACTAAAGTAAAAGAGAAAAAATATGGAAAATAGTAAATTAGATTTAAGCGTTGTCATATGTGTATCTGATGATATTAGAATTATCAATACTTTAAAATCAATTAATGATAATTGTGAAGTAATAGTGGTTTTAAACTCACCTAGTATAAAAGTTAGACAAATTGTTGAATCGTTTAAAAATAATAATATTTATAAACTCAATATTTTTGAAATACCTGAAAAAAATTTAAGTAAAGCCAGAAATGTTGGTACAAATAAAGCAAGTTACGACAAAGTTGTTTACATTGATAGTGATTGCATTGTAACTAAAAACTGTTTAAAAATTTATTGTAAATTATTAGATGAATTTTTATTAGTAGATGGAAAAGTTAAATATTTAGATGATAATTTTCAAAGTAAAATAATTAGTAGAGTCAGAGAAAAAGGTATTCCTGGATATGCCCTATGTCCTTCTATGGGATTGAATAAAAAAATTATAAAATATTTAAATGGATACTTTTTTGATGAAGATATTAAATGGGTTGAAGATACAGAATTAAATGATAGATTAAGAGGACAAGTTCAAATAAAAAAAATAGATGAAATTACATGCATACATGATAATTTAACATTTATAGAAGACTTAAAATCAGGTTATAGATATGGAACAGGAGTAAAAAAAGCAGTTTTGAAAAAGATTTATAAACCAGGACCCGAACCAAATTGGTTTTTGCTTAAAGATTTATTAAAAGATAATATACTATCTGCTTTATATTTTGTAATCTGGAATGGTGTATACTGTTTAGGTTATTATAGAAAAGAAAAGGAGGAAATAGTAAAAAATGAAAATATTAGGGTTAAACGGTTGGAAAACAAGAGGCCATGATGGTGGAGCTTCTTTGATAATAGATGGAAAATTAATAGCTGCTGTTGAAGAAGAAAAACTAATTGGTTTTCGACATGCATATGATACTTTACCTATCGAATCAATAAATTTTGTTTTAAGTTCTAATAATTTAAAACTAGATGACATTGACAAAATAGTCATTGGCTGGGATTTTCCATATTTATATAGTTTATTAAATCAAGAATTTATTTCAAAAGAAGAGGTATCTAAAATTATATTTGGTACCGAAAAATATGCCTCAAAAATTGAATATGTTAATCACCATTTTGCCCATGCTGCAAGTGCATATTATCCAAGTGGATATAAAGATGCTATTATTTTAATAGTTGATGGTCAAGGTGAATTAATGGCCACTACTATTTATATTGCTAAAGATTATAAAATTCAAGAAAAAATTATGGAAACCCCTGTCTCATTAGGATATTTTTACTCAGCTATAACCGAACATATTGGTTTTGAATGTGGAGAAGAAGGAAAAACTATGGGGCTTGCCTCATATGGTACACCTTGTTATTTAAAGGCATTGGAAAAATTATTATATGTAACAGATGATGGAATATTAGAATGTCCTTTTAGAATTCCTAAAATATCAAAAGATGAAGAAGATGCAACAATTGATAAGTGGCATGAATATTTAGATATTATAATTAAAAGAAGAAATGGTGGAATCAAAGAAATAAATGATAGTATTATTCCTTATGCTAATTTAGCAGCATCTGCCCAACAATTAATTGGAAATATTTTAGTTAAATTGATAAAGAATACTTATAAAAAATATCATATAGATTCTGTTGTAATAGCTGGGGGAGTTGGATTAAATTGCCCAACTAATACAATGATAGAAAATGAGCCATATATTAAAAACGTCTTCATTCAACCAGCAGCAAATGATGGTGGAATATCTTTAGGAGCTGCCTTAGCAATTGCAGCAAAAGAAGAAAAGAAATTAAATATTAATATGACTCCTTACCTTGGTCCAGAATATAGTGAAGATGAAATTTTAGATACAATTTTGCAAACTGGTGCAGAATATATTTACTTAGAAAATCGTAGTAAAACAATTGCTAGTTTATTAAAAGAAAATAATATTATTGCTAATTTTTATGGTAAATTAGAATTTGGACCAAGAGCATTAGGTAATAGAAGTTTACTTGCTAATCCTAGTGAACAACAAATGCTTATAAAAATGAATAGCTTGAAAGGTCGAGAATTATGGCGACCTCTTGCCCCTATTGTTCTTTTTGAAAAGCAACTAGATTGGTTTAAATATGAAAAAGAATCCTTATATATGATAAAAAATAGTCTAGTTAATTTAAATAATAAAAGTAAAATTCCTGCTGTTACTCATGTTGATAATACTGCAAGAATTCAATCAGTAACAGAAGAAAGTAATGAGCAATTATATAAAATATTAAAAGATTTTTATAAATTAACAAATATACCTGTTTTAATAAATACATCTTTTAATATAAAAGGACAACCAATTGTTAATAATCCTGCTGATGCACTATATAGTGCCAAAAAAATAAATATTGAATATCTAGTTTTAGGTAACTATTTAATAAACGTGAAATCAATTAATGAAGAAAAAATTGTACATCTATTAAGTGAAAATAAAAAATCAATGATAAAGGTTAGGTGAAACTATGAATTATATAAAGAATACTATAAAAAATAATAAAAAAATAATAATTATCTATATTTCTTTAGGAATATTCTTAGCTTTCTTAGACATGTTTAATATTAAAATATTTCAAGAAATATTAGATGCATTAAGTCTTGGAACTTTAACAAGTAAATTAATAATAATATACGGAGTTTCTTTAATTCTTTATGCTGCCCTATCCTATTATGATAATTATCCAAGCATTTATTTACAAAACAAATTATATTTAGATTTTAAACTATCTGCTTTAAGAAAACTATCTAAAATAGACTATTCTAAGTATCAAAAAATAGGATTAGGAAAATTAACTCAAAGAGTTGAAAATGGTTCAACTGCAGCACGAGACGTTTATTATGAATACTATTTTCGCATATTTAGAGAACTACTTCCTACTATGTTATCTAGTCTAATCTTTATCTTCTTAATTGATTATAAAATTGCAATAGCTGTTTTAATAGGTTATATATTTGTTTTTATAATTACAAAACTTATATTGCTAAAATTATATAATTTAAAAGAAAAAATAGTTGAAAATGAAGAAAATATGAATAAATATTTAGTTCGAGGTTTTCAAGAGTTAATATCATTTAGAATAAATAAAAAATACAAAAAAGAAATTAATAAATGTCAAACTAATATTGACGAAATTGTTAATAGTAAAGTTAAAATTTCTTTAGTTCACGAAGCGTTCTTTGCTATTTTTGCTATTCTTGTTGCCCTTATAAAAATAGGAGTTTTAGTTTATGCACTAATATCTAATAAATTATCGGTTGGTTATATAGTTGCCCTTATAACTTTATTAGGTAAAGCCTACGAACCAGTTGCTATTTTTAATGTTATTTATGTTGATTATAAACTAGATAAAGTAGCAATGAATAAATATATTGATTTCCTAAATTTAGATGATGATAAGATGCTTACAACTGGCAAAATAATAAATATTAAAAATAAAAAAATTATCATGAAAGATGTTAAATTTAAATACAATAAAAATATTACTTTAAATAATATTAATTTAGAAATAAATCCTAATGAAAAAATTGCTATAATTGGAAAAAGTGGATGTGGTAAATCAACTATTTTAAAATTATTAACAGGATTTTTAAAACCAACAAGTGGAGATATTTATGTTGATGATACTAAATTATCCGAACTTAATTTAGATAATTACTATAACTATATATCTTATATTAATCAAGAATCCCCTTTATTCGATGGGACTTTAAGAGAAAATATTATCTTTGATAAAAAAGTTTCAGATAAAGAAATAATTAAAGTTTTAGAACTTCTAAATCTAAAAGATTTTTACAACAAACTTGAAAATGGATTGAATTCTGAAATAGGTGAAAAAGGAATTTTAATGTCAGGTGGAGAAAGACAAAGAATTTCTTTAGCAAGATTATTTTTTGATGATTCTAGTATTATTGTTTTAGATGAAGCAACCAATGCTCTTGATAATAAAAATGAAAAAAATGTAATTGATTTATTATTAAATAAGTTACAAGATAAAACTATAATCTTTGTAACTCATAAAGTAGAACTATTAAAACAATTTGACAATATTTATGTAATAAAAGATGGAAACGTAATTGAAAAAGGAACTTATAATAAATTAAATAAAAAAGATAAATACTTTTATGAATTTAGTCAAAAATTAAAGGAAAGTGATACAAATGAATAAGTTAATTAGTATTATAATACCAGCTTATAACGTTGAAAAATACATTGGAGAAGCTTTAGAATCAATATTACATCAAGATCTTGATGATTGTGAACTTATAATAGTAAATGATGGTTCAAATGATAAGACCTCAGAAATAATTAATAAATATAAATTAATTTATCCTAACATTATAATTATTAACCAAGAAAACCAAGGATTATCAGCAGCTAGAAAAAAAGGCTTTGATAATTCCCATGGAGAATATATTTATTTCATGGATGGGGATGATATTCTTGAATATGATGCTATTTCTATAATGAAAAAATCAATTAACTCTAAAAAAGATTGTTATGTTTTTAATGCTAAATTCAAAAATGAATTAACTAATGATTGGGGTATTAGTATGGATAAAAAATCTGTAATTTCAAAGTATTATAAAAATGTTGAGAATGGAATAGATTTTTTAAATCAAATGATAAATAATCATGAATGGAGATATGCTGTTTGGCTATATTTAATAAAACGAGAAATTATAGAAAATAATGTTACTTTCTTTAAAAATTATTTTCATGAAGATAGTGCTTTTAATTATCAAATTTTAAATGCATCTACCTCTATCGAAGTTAATAACATTATTATTTACAACTATCGTTTACGAGAAAATTCTTTAATGTCAATGGAAGTTACTTCAAAAAACATAGCCAGTTATCTAAACTCATTTAAAATCATTCATAATACAAATAAATCTTTAAATAATCCAAATAAAAAAAAGTTTGAAATAAGAATAATTGATCAAATAATAGAAGTATTGCTTGAATTAAGTTATGAAGAATTAGTTAATTCCTTTCTTTTAATAGAAGAATTAAGCAATATTATTAAAAAAGAAAATTATTATGATAATAATAATATAAAAGATTTCTTTAAAACAGATAAATTCACATTTGAATTTTTAGAAGGAAAAGTAAGAAGAAAACGAAGAAGTGAAGTTGCTGATAGAATTTCTTATTTAGAAATTCATTTAGTAGACCACTGCAATTTAAATTGCAAAGGATGTTGTCACTTTTCTCCAATAGCAGAGAAATTCGAATTAAATATTACAGATTTTGAGAAAGACATTAAAAGATTGTCTGAGCTTATTCATGGAAAATTAGATAGATTAATATTATTAGGTGGTGAGCCTTTATTAAATCACAATATTAATGAAATAATTAAAATTGCAAGATATTATTTTCCAAATACGGAAATTCAAATTTTAACAAATGGTATTTTGTTACTAAAAGAATCAGCAGACTTTTTTCTTACTTGTAAAACTAATAATATTCAAATTAATATAACTGAATACCCTATTAATTTTGATTATGATAAGGCTATAAAAGTAATTGAAAATTATGGTCTAGACTATTTTATTTACGATTCTTTAAATCAAAATAATAAAAAATTTGATATGTATTGTTTTGATTTAAATAAAGGACAAGATGCGAACAAAAATTTTTATGAAAGTTGTGTAATGGCAAAAGATTGTGCTTACTTAGAACATGGTAAAATTTATCCATGTCAATTAGCTGCAAATATAAGGCATTTAAACGCTTACTTTCATACTGATTTTGAGCAATTAGAATCTGATTATATTGATATTTATAGTGATATTAAAGAAGAAGACATTTACAAATTCTTAGCACATCCTATTGAATTTTGTAAATACTGTAATTTTTCAAAACATAAAAGATTTACCTGGGATTTTTCACAAAAAAGTATTGATGAATGGGAAATTAATGAAAAAAACAAACAACTTAAGTTGACAAAATGATAAAATTATGTTACAATAAGCCACGTCTAAGGGGGAATATAAAAATGGAAAGAGAAAAAAATCCAAATCCAACAAAAGATCAACATTTTATGATTGATGCTAGAATGCTTCAAAAAATTTATGATGTTTCTAGTATAAATGATGGAGATAGTATTGTTGAAATTGGTGGCGGTAGCGGTAATTTAACTGATTATTTAATTCACAAAAATAATCATGTTACAGTTATAGAAAAAGATTCTTATTATGCTCTATTATTGAAAAACAAATATCAAAATAAAGATAATGTTACAGTAATTGAAGGAGATGCTTTAGAATTTAATTTTCTAGGATATGATCGAATTATTGCAAATTTACCTTATACAATAACAGAAGCTTTCTTAATAAATTTAGCTTCATCTGGAGTTTTGAATGGCGATAAAAGTTCCTCTACTTTAAAAAGTATGACCTTAGTAGTATCTCAAAATTCTTTAAGGAAAATGGTTGCTCCTATTCAAATAACCGAAGGTAATTCAAAACATTTTAATCAAGAATTTGGTTTAATTGGTGCTATTTGTAAATCTTTATTAGACATAAAAATAGAAACTCCTATTCCAAGTAGTGCATTTTTTCCAGAACCAGCTGTTACTTCTTTTCTTGTTACCTTTACACCTAAGAAAAAATTAACTACAGTTGATAGAATAATGCGTGAACTTTTAACTGATAAAAAATCTACAATGCCACATATAGGAAAAATATATCAACTAATGCTAAATCAAGGTAAAATATATAAATTAAATAAACACAAATACCAAAGTAATCAATTAGTAAATCTTTCTTTCACTTCTAAAAATATTTTAGATAGAAATATTTATCAATTGTCAAATTCACAAATTTCTCAATTAATTCAAGATTTAATTAGAAATGATATTAATACTAAATCTAAGACTAATAGCAATGCAAAAGAAGAACTTAATATAAGAGATTATTTTATAAATGGCAAATTTTCTTATGAAAAGTATCAATATGATTATGAAGACTATGATGAGATGGATGAAGATCAATTACCAATCATAAAAAGTGAAGAAAAAATAAAAAATAAATATAGTTATTATTATGATGATTATCTATATAATTTACTACTATGTAGAGGTTTGGAAAATAATCAGAATGAAGAATTTCAAAAGAAATTAATAAAAAAATAAATAAGGGAATAATAGTATGATTAAAGAAGTAGATTCAAATATAATAAAAAATCATTGGAATGATTTAATAAAAGTTTTTCAAAATGCAAACTTTTATCAGTCCTATGAAAATTATTTAATAAATTCATTTGGAAATAAAAAATGCAAATTATATGTAGAATATAATAGTAATAATAAACCTATAATAGCAGCTATGATTGTAATTTATGAAAATACTATAACCATTCCTTTCGGGCCAGTTTTTGATTCTACAATTACCGAAAATCAATTATTATCTTTTTTATATTATATAAAAAATATATACAAATTACCTTTAGAATTCTGTCTCAATTATGATGATAAAAAAAATTTTTCAAAAATCACTTCTTCGTATAATGAAATATGGGATTTTTCAACTATAATTTTGGAATTAAATGACATTGAATATTTAAAATCGAATTTTAATACTAATAGAAAAAGAATTATAAAAAAATGTCTAATTGAATTAAAAAATACAATTATAACAACAAATCCAAATAATGCTAAAATCTTTTATGAAATGTATTGTAACAGATTAGCTGAAACAAATGGAACTGTTGATTTTACATACGAAGAACTAGTTCATATGCTAAGTATTCCCAATGTAACACTACATCTTTGCCAAAGAGGAACAGATAACTTAGCAGGTATAATTACTTATTCATTTAATGATACCTTAATAAATAGATATAATTGCACCAATTCTAACTTTCTACATCTAAATCCTAACTCCTATTTAGATTATAGTCTTATAAAAGATGCGAGCAAAAGTGATAAATTTAAATATTATGATTTTAGTGGATTTGTTTTAGGAGATAATTTAAGTACCAAAACGTTTAATTTGAATAGATATAAATTATCGTATGGACCAAAAAAAATAAAATCTTATAAATGGTATAATATATAAATTAACCATTATAAAGGACTACTGAATAATTAAGTAATTGTTCAATAGCTTTTATTTATTTAATATTTTCCAATTTTTTCAATAGCATCTTCTATTAATTGCTCAATATTATTTTCTATATCACGATTAATATCATTACTACTTTCTCCAGTAAAAGTAAAAATTGCTACTATGACTAATACAGATTATCCTTTTAGTAAAAATGAAATGTTCCCCATTCTATTAATCACGTTTTACAGCATTTTCAAATGTTCTTTTTTTATTTTAATCACCTACTTCTTTCAATTTGGTTAAAGTACTTATATATTTTAAAAAAAATTACATTTTTTTAAAATTATAAAATTAAAAAGATACCTTTAAGTACCTTTATAGATTTAATTCAAGTATATTGTTACTAAGGAATAAGTAACTAGAGTTTACTAAATCATTGATAGTAATTATAGGATTTTTGTTTTCGAATTATTATTAACTTATTTTATATCTTTTTCAAGTAAAATACCTACTTTCTCAGTTAACAAATTCACAATTCTTTGAGAATCTATTTTCTTCTCAAGAAATTTTTCATATAAAGAAAGCAATGTAGTACTCTCAATAATTAAAGCATTATTCCTTATAGCTAAATCAATCTGATTTTGATGCACTGAATTTCTTTCTTCGATATTTTTATTTCGTTGATGATTAACTATTAATAAACCTTTTACTTTTTCATTTGTTCCAGTTTCAGTTATTTGATCTATATACCCTTGAACATGAACATCTAGTTGTGAAACATTCTTGTTTGCCACAGCTGAAGAAATACCTTTAACTTCTCCAACAAATGTTACTGAATCTTTTTTTATCAAAAAATCCTCTTTTTTCTCATCAACAAAATCAGAAGAATTATTTTCAAGCATATCATCTAGAATTTCCATAACAACTTTTACTAATTCATCTCCTGTTGTATATAAAATACTTTTTATTTTATTATTGTTTTCTAATTTTACATCTATCTCATTATTTTTTTCTTGAAGAAATTTAATTTCATCATTATTTTTTGATTTACTCTTTTTTAAATCTTTATCATCAAAAAAGAAAATATTATCCATCCAATCTGGAATAACTGTTTTTCCTTTATCATCAACCAATAAAGGACTTATAAAATTTGACAAATGATGTTCTGTTTCAAAAATATTTAACGATGTTATTATTATATTTCGATATATTATAGAAGTGTTTTTATCACTACCTTTAGATTTTGTTATTACATCAAAAGAGTTAGGAATAATTTCGCTAAAATTAAAATCCGATTTATAACAAGTATCACTAATTATAGAATTATTTTTACTATATGATATTTCAAAGCCATTTATTCTAAATAAACTTTTAGATATAATTTCTATAACTGAAGATAAAATATTTTTGATTTTAACCATTTTTGTATAATTACCCTTATAGTCTTCACGATATAAAAAATTGCAGTTTTGTGGTAACACAATGATAGTTTTTGATTTTATAGTACTATTAAGTTCTTTTGACAAAGTTTTTAAATCAGATATACAATTTAAACTATCATAAGAATCACCTCTAAACATCCATACTTTTTCATTAGATAAATCAATAACATTAATTTTATAATCATCAAATGAATCAAACTCTCCTAACTCAGAAATTTTATAATTATTAGAAAAACTCTCATATTTAAATTTATCATAAGTTATAACTTGTATCATTTCAATCAACTCCATAAAATATTTTATCATGTATACTTTAAAATGTAAATTAGCAAATTAATTTATGTTATATTGTAAATGTCAATACTAAAATGTACAAAAATGGGAATTTATTTATGTACAAAAAAAGGGAAAAAGGTTATGCACAATTTGTGTCTAAATTAATTTCAGAGTTTATATCCAAAATATCTTTAGTTCTGTAAGATCTACCATTAATTACAAATATATGTGAATGATGTAATAATCTATCTAAAATAGCATTAGCAAGAACAGCATCGCCAAATATATCAGTCCATTTTTCAAAAGATATATTTGTAGTAATAATAGTTGTAGATTTTTCATATCTTTTATTAATTAATTGAAATAATAAATTGGCACCTAAAGGATCTATTGGTAAAAAGCCTACTTCATCAATTATTAAGATTTGATATTTGCAATAATGTTTTAATCTATTTTCAAGTCTATTTTCATGATGGGCTTTTTTTAAATTAGCAATTAAATCATTGCAAGTAGTAAAGTAAGTTAAACAGGATAAAATCATGAAAATTTTTTAGAAACTTTGTAAATTCATATTATAAAAGAGTTTACAAAGTTTTTTAATAA
>CANRDV010000028.1 GCA_947629475.1 uncultured Bacilli bacterium | reverse complement strand
TTAAATGGAAGTTATTTAACATCGTTAACAAGTAAAGCGCAAAATATGATATATGAAGAAGCAAAATGGTATTTAGGAAAAGTAACATATAATGATACAACAGTAAATTTATATACGCAAGAAAGAAGTACGTCAGATTATAGTCCATGGTCAGGAAAAATAGGATTAATGTATCCAAGCGATTATGGATATAGTGTAGATAGTAGTTATTGGACAACAAAAACAGGAAGTTCAGGATTTACAAGTACAGTAGCAGGAACAAGTTGGCTTTATAAAAATGCCAACCATTCGGCTGATGAATGGTTCTTGTCGCCTTCCGCTAGGTACTCTAGCTTTGTCGCTTATTGGTATTCGTTTGTGTGCGTTAACAGCGACCGTGCCGACAGTAGTGGCGGCGTCCGCGCAGCCCTTTATCTCAAATCTGATGTGCAAATAACAGGAAATAATGATGGAAGTTCTGACTCACCATACGAATTAAGTTTATAGTATGATATATACTAAGTACAAAATATAATATTAAATAAGAGAAATCATAGATGCTTGGTTTCTCTTTATCATATATTTAAATTAAATTGCATATAGTTAATTGGGTGAATATAATTAAATGAAAAAAATTTATACTAGTATCCTTCTAATACTTTTAGGACTAACTATCTATCTATGTTATACAGTAACACTTCAAAACAATTACTTAGGATTTATTCATCTAATTACAAATAAGTTTACTAAAGAAAAGTATAACTATAATGTAGATTTAGTTAGTATTTATATTAATAAAGTAAAAAGTAATAAACATTTTCTAAGTAATAAAAAAGAAATAGAAAATACTAAAGAAGTATCTAATCTTGTTTATAATAATAAAGAAAAAACAATTTATATTTATAGTACCCATTCAGATGAAGAATATAGTTATCAAAAAAATGATATCTATAATATAGTCCCTAATGTTAAAACAGCAAGTTATATCTTAGAAGATGAACTTGAAAAATTAGGTCTTTTAAGTTTAGTTGAAACTGAAAATACTATTGATATAGTAAATAAAGAAGGCTTAAAATATTATGAAAGTTATAAAGTAAGTAGAAGATTCTTAGAACAAAGAAAAAAAGAAAATCCTAGTTTAGTTTATTTTATAGATTTACATCGGGATAGTGTTGATAAAAATGCTACTACTATTACAATTAAAGATAAAACTTATGCTAAAGTTATGTTTTTATTAGGATTAGAAAATCCTAATTACAAAGAAAATTTAAAATTAATGGAAAGTATGAATAATTATTTAGATAAAAACTATAAAGGTTTATCAAGAGGTATTTATAAAAAAGAAGGTAAAGGAGTAAATGGAGTTTATAATCAAGACTTTGATGCTAATACTTTTTTAATTGAAGTAGGTGGAGTTGATAATACCATTGAAGAAGTTTCTAATAGTTTAAAAGTAATAGCAAATTGTATCTATAATTATATTAATAGTAATTAATTCGAGTAAATGTGACATATAATCTTGATAAAATATAATTGGTGATAAAATGAAAAAGAAAGTTTTTAAAGGTATTATTTTATTATTAATAGTTAGTTTCTTAGGTCTTTATTATGCTTATTCTAATGGTTATTATGAAAAACAAGTAAAAGAAAAAATTATTTTAACAAATGAAGCAATTGAAGAATTTGAACAAGATTTAAAAGATGGAAAAGATATTTCTTTAGAAGATTATGAAATAAAAAAAGAAGATTATAGTACAAAAACTAGTAAATTTTCCTTAAATATCTCAAGTAAAGCTACCAATTTAGTAGATTCAGCTATTAAATATATCTTTAAAAAATTAGGAAATGCTTTAGAATAGATAATCTAATTATTTATTCTTTTTTCTTTTTAATATACTATAATGGAGGTAATGATATGAGTAAAAATGGACAAAGATTATTTAGAAACTTTGACCCTTATATAACTAGTCCTTTTGGATATAGGATTAATCCAATTAGTAAAGAAAGAAGTTTACATGCAGGTGTTGACTATGGAACAAATGGTAAGAATATTCCGTGTTTTGGACTTGCAGACGGAGTTGTTGCTCGTACAGGATTTCAAAAAGCTTTAGGAAATTATGTCTATGTTAATTATCCTAGTCTAGGACATGGAGCTTTATATCAACATTTAGATAGTATTAAAGTTAAAAAGGGTGAAAAAGTAACTAAAGATACTATAATTGGTATCACGGGAGCAACCGGGGAAGTAACAGGTATTCATCTTCACTTTGCTTGGTTTCCAAGTAGTGATATCAATAAAGATTGGTATTCTATTAAATTTGAAGACTATGAAAAATATGAATTTCCTATCATACTAGGAATAATTGGAACTCCTGTTGCAAGAGATACAACTAAAGACCAAATTGAAGTTATAATTTCTAACTTAAGAGTAAGAAGTACTCCAAATGGTAAAATCTTAGGTTATATAAAATCAGGTATCTATAATATTTTAGATAATATGACGGATGCAGGTTACACTTGGTATAAAATTGGAGATAATATGTGGATTGCTTATACAAAAGAATATGGAAAACTTTATTTAAAAGAAGTTTTAGAAAATAAACCTGAACTTCCTAAAGAAGAGACAGAAAAAAATGAACCAGAAAGTCCTAAAG
The DNA here is from genome assembly GCA_947629475.1 of uncultured Bacilli bacterium. GTDB lineage: Bacteria > Bacillota_I > Bacilli_A > RF39 > UBA660 > RUG591. Next base: position 19,638 of record CANRDV010000028.1, on the reverse strand, counting down.
ATGAAGAAAAAGTTGAAGATGAAGTAGAAAGTCCTAAAGAAGATAAAACGGAAGAAGAACCGGATTTAAGTGAAAATACAGAGGAAAATACAGAAAATAATAATGGTTTTATCGGGTTTCTTAAAAAAATTTTCGAATTTTTCAAAAAAATAGTGAACTATTTAAGAAATATGTGATAGAATTATATTGGTGATTTTTTTATGAGGACTAGATCTGAGTTACGTGATATTTGTATTAAGGTACTTTATCAAGTTTATATCCTTAATAATACAAATGTAAAATATGATGTTCAAGAATTAATTAAAGAACAACTTGAAGTAGAAAATGAATTTGTTAATTCTTTAGTTTTAGGAGTTATTAAACATCAAGAAGAGATTAGTAAAATTGCTAATACTTATTTAAAAGATTGGACAATTGATAGACTTAGTAAAGTTGATAAGGCTATTTTATCTCTAGGTATTTATGAACTTTTATATACAGATACACCTAGTGTTGTTTGTATCAATGAAACTATTGAATTAGCTAAAAACTATAGTGACCTTGAAGTTGTTGGAATGATAAATGCTGTTATGGATGCTATTTATCATAATGAGGACTTAAATGGAAAGGAATAACTACATTACTGTAACTCAACTTAGTCGCTATTTAAAGTATAAGTTTGACAATGACCCCAATTTAGGACTTGTTTTTTTAAAAGGTGAGATTTCAAATTTCAAAAATCACTCAAGAGGACATTTCTATTTTACTTTAAAAGATGAAAACTCCAGAATAAATGCTATCATGTTTCAAGGAAATGCTAGAAATGTTAAGTTCCCGGTTGCTGATGGAATGAAAGTTTTAGTAACTGGTAGAGTTACAGTCTATGAAGCAACGGGAGCTTATCAAATCTATGTTGATGAGATGCTTGAAGATGGGTTTGGTAATCTTTATTTACAATTTGAAAAATTAAAGCAAGAACTTGCTAAAGAAGGATTATTTAGGGAAGAACACAAAAAAGTTATTCCTAAAATCCCAAGAAAAATTGGAATTGTAACTGCTCCAACCGGAGCTGCGATTAAAGATATTCTATCTACTATTAAAAGAAGATGGCCTTTATGTGAAACAATTCTCTTTCCATCTCTTGTTCAAGGAGAAATTGCGAAAGATGATATCGTTAAAAATATAAAACTTGCCAATACCTATGATTTAGATGTCTTAATCGTTGGAAGAGGAGGAGGGTCTATTGAAGACTTGTGGCCTTTTAATGAAGAAATTGTTGCCCGTGCCATCTACGACTCTAAAATACCTATAATCTCAGCCGTTGGTCATGAAGTAGACTTTACAATTGCTGACTTTGTAGCCGACAAACGAGCCCCAACTCCAACCGGAGCCGCCGAAATGGCCGTACCAAATATAGTTGATGTTAAAAACTATTTCAGTCAAGTTAATATAAGACTATCTAAAGCTATTAATAATCTAATTAATATCTATAAAGAAAAATTAAATAGTTTAGAATTAAGTCCAATTTTTAAAAATCCTAAAAGAATCTATGAAATCAAAGAACAAATGTTTGATACTTTATATGAAAAACTATTAGTTAATATAAATATCTATTTAACTAGTAAAAAAAATGATTTAAATATCTTAAGTAATAGTTTTATCTTTAAAAATCCTAGTATTTTATATAAAGATAAACTATATAATTATAATGATTTAATAAAAAAATTAAATAATAATATATCAAATCTAATTCAAGATAAAACAAATACTTATACAAAACTTTTAAATAAAGTAGAAGTTTTAAATCCAATTACAACAATTAAAAGAGGATATACAATTACAACACTTGATAAACAAAACTTAAAAAGTATTAAAGAAGTTAAAAAGGGAAGTATTCTAGTTACTAAACTAGCAGATGGTTATATTGAAAGCGAGGTTATTAAAACATATGAAGAAATTTGAAATATTTTATAGAAATGGAAGTATAAGTCGTGAGACTAAGTATAATTTTTATCTTAATTTTGGAATTGATATTATAGATTTACTTGAAAATATTTTTAAAACAAATAGTCCTTATAAAGAACCAAGTAAGATTAGAGAAAAATATGTTTATGGTTTTAACCATACAAGTAAACCTTCAAACTTAAGTTATTTAAAAAGTATTAAAATAGATGATTATAGGTTAGATAAGAATGGTAAAGTTTTATATATGGATTTATCAGTAAACACTAATATCGAAATTTTAAAATATATTATCTATTTTGACCATTTAAATAACTTTGTTGAAGTAGAATTAAATGAAGATAATAAAGAAGATATTAGATATAAATATCACTATACTACAAAAGAAGTTATGGTTAATCAAAATGAATCATATTATGAAACTAAACCTATATTAAGTAAAGTAACTTTATTTAATAATAAGGATGAAAGTTTAAGATTTAGTAAAATATTTACTAAAAAGGAAAATGATAGTATTTTAGTTGAAAAAGATAATCTTAAATATAAAAGATTAAAATATAAGTTTGATAATAATTATTTAGAATCTTATATTATAATGGATATTGAAGATAAAAAATCTATTCGTAGTTATACAGAAATTGATAATGAAAGAAATAAGGTATATCGAAATAGACTTGAAGTTCCGGAAGTAGTTGATTCCTATATGATGATGTTAAATAATGCAAATGATGTAGAAAGTACTTTAATGTTATATGAAAAGATTAAAGAAAAATTAATTTTCTTAAAAGATAATTATAAATATGAAATAACTATTAAAACTAGATTAAGAAAATTTGGTAAATTAAGTGATTATATAGAAACTATAATAGATAGTAATGGAGTTATTAATTTAAATACAACTGTCAATGAAGATATAAAAAGAAAGGTAAAGAAATAAAATGGAAAAAGAAGTAAGTTTTGAAGAAAATATTAAAAAATTAGAAAGTATTGTCAAAGAACTTGAAAGTGGGGAAGTTGAATTAGATAAGGCAATGGCAAAGTTTGATGAAGCTTGTAAGATTGCTAAAGTTTGTGATGAAAAATTAAAAAATGCTAGTAGCCAAGTAAATAAAATCATGAGTAGTGATGGTACTTTAAAAGATTTTGAAGTCGAAGAGTAAAACTCTTCAGGGGGGTATATATGAGTAAGAAAAAAGGTAAGAAAAATAATAATAACAAAAATAATGTTACTAAAAACAATCAAACTAAAGAAATAAAAAAAGAAAAATCTAGTGAAGTAAAACAAGAATACGAAGTAAAAAAAGTAATTCCAGTTTTAGAATTTGAATCACTAGATGGTAAGGTAAAACCTAAGAAAGAAAAGAAAAAAGAAGAAGTTAAGAAAGAGATTAAAGAAAATCTAGTTAAAGAAGAAGTAAAAGAAAAGGTAGAAGCTAAAGAAGAAAAGAAAATAGAACCAAAAACAACAAACATCAATGACCAAATTCAAAGTTTTGTAAGTATTCTCTTCACCATTATTATCTTTTTAGCAATTATTTTATTAATCTTTATCATATATAATAACTATTTTAAAAAGAAAAATGTTAATCTTGATAAAGTATGTAGTGATTATATAGAAAAAGATTATGGTATAACCAATGAAATGGTTAATAACTTTGTTAAAAATGGAAGAGCAATTATTTATAACTATGATAATTTTTCTAAAAAGAAACTTACTAATGATGACTTAATTAAATTTGCTAGTTTCTTTATCTGGAGTCAAGATTTAGAATATACAGTTTGCAGGGATGATGACGAAAAGTGTTTAGTTAGTAAGATGGAAATGGATAAAGATACTTTAAAGGCTAATTTTAAAAATTATTTAGATATAGATAACGTTAATATTAAATATAATGAGGATTATAAAGATGATGATAAAACAAGACTTTATGAAGAAAATAATAAAGTAGTTCTAACTTTTAGTGAATTTGAATATCAGACATTAACTCATAATATAGTTGATATTGATATTAAAGAAGACAAAGTTTATGTAACATTTGCTTTAGAAGAATTAGTTGCTAATACAAATATTTATAAATATGTTGGATATAAAACTCTAGAACTTAAATATCATGATAAGAATTTTAGTATTGAAAATATTGGAACAAACTTAAAAAACTCTTAAAAAATGGAGGTAAATATTGTTAAATTTAGATAAAAAAGTTAAAGAAATAAAAATTTATAAAAATGCTATTATGTATAATAGTCATCATGATAGAAATTATATGGTTAAAAGGTATCTTGAAATTGAGTTTTTTGATGGTCATATAATAGAACTTGATGTTGATGCCGGGGCTGATATAACTGATTGTGATTATTTAGAGATAATAGATAAAGGAAAACTAGAAAAAAGTATCTTCAAGATTAATTTAATTAAATAAGTGTCTAAAGATAGGCACTTTTTTGTATAAAAGTTTTAAATTTACATATAATTATCTAGATTTGATTAAAAAAGTTCAAGAAAATCCAAATATTTGTTTGACTTATTAGGTATAATATGGTAAAATCTTATATGTTTGAAGCCTCTAGCTCAAACCGCATTGAAAAGGTTAAAAACCAATTTGGTACCTTAAAAGCGAGTCTAGTAAAAAAGGAGGAAATATGAAAGCAGTAATTAAAACTGGTGGTAAACAATACTATGTTGAAGAAGGAAGCGTAATCTTTGTTGAAAAGTTAGACGCAAAAGAAGGAGAAAAAGTAGTTTTCTCTGATGTTCTAATGCTTGATAAGAAGATTGGAACTCCAACTATCAAAGGTGCAACTGTTGAAGGCGTAGTTGTAAAACATGGAAAAGGTTCTAAAATTAAAATCTTTAAGTATAAACCTAACACAACTTCAACAAGAAAGAAACAAGGTCATAGACAACCATACACTAAAGTTGAAATTAAAAAGATTGGTTAAAAATGATTAAAGTAAGTATTAAAAAAGATAAGATTTTAATTCTTGGACATGCATTATATGATAATCCTGGAAAAGATATTATTTGTAGTAGTGTCAGTAGTATTGCTATAACAACTATAAATGGTATTATTTCCATAGATGAAAATGCAATTAAGTATAAGTTAGATAAAAAAGGTTTAGAAATTGAAATCTTAAAAAGAGATGATGTAACTTTAAAATTAATTGATAATATGAAAGAATTATTAATTAATTTAAGTAGTAAGTATCCCAAAAATATTCGAGTAAAGGAAGGTGTTTAAAGATGATGAAATTAGAATTAAATATTCAATTGTTTGCTCATAAAAAAGGACAAGGTTCATCTACAAACGGAAGAGATTCTGAAGGACGTAGACTTGGAGCTAAAGCAGCTGATGGTGAGTTTATCACAGCTGGTTCTATAATCTATCGTCAAAGAGGAACCAAAATTCATCCAGGTGTAAATGTAAGACGTGGAAGTGATGATACATTATTTACAACTGTCTCAGGTATCCTTAAATATGAACACAAAGGAACAAAAACAATTGCTAGTGTCTATGTTGAAGAGTAAGAAATTACTCTTTTTTAATGGGGGGGTGATATAAATGGAATATAAAAATACATATCACAATATAGATACAATACTATCTTTTAAAATAACAGGACAAATTAATGAAGATAACTATAATAAATTTAGCAAGATAACTGATTATTATTTAAAAAAAATTATAACTTCTTATGACCTTATAAATATACTTATTAAACTATCTAATTTATTTTCTTTATTTAAAGATAATTTAATTGTAGTAAACTATAATGATGATAAAAATACATTTAATTTAAAATATAAAGATAATAAATTATTCTATTATTATAAAACCAAAATAATTAATAATAAGAGTTTAGAAATAAAATATCAAAATAATAAATTTGAAATAACTGAACCAGACCCTAGTTTATATCAAGAAGGGCATGAAGAAAAAGATTATGAGGAAATAGCTAGAACTATTATAAATGAAATAGAAACTTATAAATCTTTAAAAGAACTTAAAGAAACAAAAGTAGAAATAAGTGATGAAATAAAAGAATTTTATGGATTATATAAATTGTTTTTCAAAGAAGAAGCTAGTTTACTTGATACAAGAATATATTTAAAAGCAACTTGTATGTATTTTATTATTGAAAATATATTAGGTGTAAATTATTTTGATGGTTATTATTTAAAAAATAATATTATATCTAACTTTAATATTGATACATTAGTATATAATTATTTAGAATTAGTTAATATCAAAAATTTCGATATAGAAATAGATAAAAGAGTAGGAACTATAGGTTATAAAATAAGACAATATTTTAAAGATAACTTTAATAAATTACTTGAATTTACTAATTATTTATATAATCGAGAATTAAATATAGAAAAAGAAAATATAGAATTTGAAAATTTAATAAATGATATTCATTATAACCTTGAAGCCTATAAAAGAAATGTAAAGAGAAAGAAGTATTTAACACGTTTTAATTAAAATATTTCTTTTTTTCTTGCTATTTTTTAAGTTTAGTAATATAATTTATTTAGTGATAAGGAGGATAAATGAAGAAGAGGATAATAAGTGCTATTGTAATGCTAGTAATTCTAGTACCATTACTCTTGATTGGAAAACTTCCATTTATGATTTTAAGTTTATTACTTGGACTTCTAAGTTTATATGAACTTTTAAAGTTAAAAAAGAATATACCTATTATAGTTAAAATAATGGCTTTTATATTAACAGGATTATTAATTAGTTATAGTTATTTTAATATAAATATGTTAACTATTTATTTAGATTATGATTTTAGGTTATTAGTTATTATTATATTAATTTATTTACTTATGTTAGTATTTATTAATGACCAAAAGAAATATAATTATATGGATGCTTTTTATTTAATAGGTATTACTTTATTTTTAGGACTTGCTTTTGGTAATATTATTAGAATTAGAAATAGTAATTTATATGTTTTAATTTATTTATTAATTATATCAATTCTAACGGATACCTTTGCTCTTTTAAGTGGTATGATGTTTGGTAAGCATAAATTAGCACCTAAGATATCACCTAATAAAACAGTTGAAGGATTAATTGGAGGAACTTTAATTGGAGGAATTGGAGCAAGTTTATTCTATATATTTGTAATTAAAGATTTTAGTAATATATTCTTAGTTATTCTATTAACTTTATTTTTAAGTATTATAGGAAGTCTTGGAGATTTAGTAAAATCAAGTATTAAAAGAAATGCTGGAATTAAAGATTTTAGTAGTTTAATTCCAGGACATGGTGGTATTTTAGATAGGTTTGATAGTCTTATATTTATAAGTTTAACTTATGTTATGATAATTAATTTATTTTAGGAGGGAATTATGATATTATCAATTATTTGTTTTATATTTATTTTAGGAATTATTGTTTTAGTACATGAGTTTGGACACTTTATCTTTGCTAAAATGTTTAAGATTCATGTTTATGAATTTGCAATTGGCATGGGACCAGTTATTTGGTCAAGTGAAAAAATAAGAGAAAAAAAGATTAAAGAAAAGAAAAAAGTAAGTGAAACTATTTACTCAGTTAGAGCGGTTCCAATTGGTGGTTTCTGTTCTTTAGCAGGGGAAGGTGGAGAAGAAGATAAAAAGATTAAAAAAGAAAATCTTCTTCAAGGAAAACCCGTTTGGCAAAGATTTCTAGTTATGTTCTTTGGAGCCGGGAATAACTTTATTCTAGCTTTTCTAATTCTACTTCTTGCAGCATTCATCTTTGGAAGTCCTACTTTATCAACAGAAATTCCGGTTGTAATTGAAGGTTCACCTATGTATGAAGCAGGGTTAAGGAATGGGGATGCAATAGTAAAAATAAACAATAAAAGTACTAAAACTTTAGATGATGTAAGACTTTATATGGCTTTAGCCGGAGAAAAAGAAACGTCATTTGCAATTGAAAGAGATGGAAAAGTTACTAATTATAAAATAACTCCTTTAAGTGGAGAAGCAATGAAAAAAGCTGGATACAGTTTTGGTATTCAATTTGATAACACTTTAAAACGTGGTTTTGTAAGGTCAATTAATTATGCATTTGGTAAGTTCTATTCGATTGCTAGACAAGTATTTATTACTCTAAAAGAATTAATTATCGGTGGTGTAAGTGTTAAAGATTTATCAGGACCAGTTGGAATATACTCAGCCGTTGACCAAACCAGAGAAGCTGGAATTAATAGTTTACTAACCTTAACAGCCCTTTTAAGTATCAACGTTGGTATTATGAACCTTTTACCATTCCCAGCCTTTGATGGAGGAAGAATCTTATTCTTAATAATTGAGAAAATTAAAGGAAGTCCTGTTAAAGCTGAAACTGAAAACATGATTCATAACATTGGATTCTTCTTATTACTTGCCTTATTAATCTATGTTACATTCAATGATATCTTAAGATTATTTTAAAAAGTACAAATTTTAGTACTTTTTTTTGATTTACCATAGTATTATTAAGTGGTGATAAGATGAAAAAAAATATTTTAATTAAGAAAGAGTTGAAGCAGTATAAGTACAAGTATTTATTTTTAGTAACAATTATTATACTAGGAGTTCTAACCGGAATAATATTTTCAAACATCTTAAGTTATTCGGATTTTAAAGAAATAAGTAGTGTTGTTAAAGACTACTTTTTAAATTTAAAAATGGGTACGGATATTAATTATGTTGCAAATTTTATTAATACTTTAAGTGTTAATTATTTATATTTAATTTTATTATTTATCTTTGGTTTATCAATAATTGGTATTGTTTTAAATCCTTTTATTTTATATTTTAAAAGTTTTATAATAGGTTTTAGTGTTGGTATTATAATTGCCATTTACGGCTTTGCTGGAATTCCTCTTGCTATATTTTATATCTTCCCACATCAAATTTTGAATATGATAATTTATACCTTAATGTCATTTTATGGAATTAATCTATCTATTAAATTATTTAAGTCTTTATTCTTAAGACGAGAATCTAATTATTCCTTATTCATGAAGAAATATTTAAAAGTTTTAGGGTTATCAGCCCTTGTTTTGTTAGTATCAACTGCTTATGAAACTTTTTTAGCAGATTTTATCATGAAAGTTTTTACTTTTTTAATAAAATGAGGTATAATATAGGTAGTTTTTTGGAAGTGATTAGAAATGAAAAAAGTTGTAATTGGAATGTCAGGGGGAGTTGACTCCTCGGTTGCTGCCATTTTGCTTAAAAAGCAAGGCTATGAAGTAATTGGTTTATTTATGCGGAACTGGGATTCATCTATTAATAATGACTATTTAGGTAATCCTAATTTAAATAATAATATTTGTCCTCAAGAGCAAGATTATAATGATGCTAAAGCAGTTTGTGAAAAGTTAGAAATTCCACTTTATAGAGTTGATTTTGTTAAAGAATATTGGGACTTCGTTTTTACTTATTTCTTAGATGAATTAAAGAAGGGTCGAACACCAAATCCTGATATTATGTGTAATAAGTATATTAAGTTTGATTTCTTTATTAAAGAAGCTAAAAAGTTAGGAGCAGACTATATTGCAACTGGGCATTATGCAAGAATTAAAGATGGGGTTCTTTTACGAGGAGTTGATGATAATAAAGACCAAACTTACTTTTTATCTCAATTATCGAAAGAACAACTTCAAAATGTTTTATTTCCAGTAGGCCACTTGAAGAAAGAAGAAGTAAGAAAGATTGCTTTAGAATATGATTTAATAACAGCTAAAAAGAAAGATTCAACCGGAATTTGCTTTATTGGAGAGAGAAACTTTAAAGAATTTTTAAAAAATTATTTACCAAGTAAACCAGGTAAAGTGATTGACATAGAAACTAACAAGGTAGTAGGGGAGCATCAAGGTTTAATGTATTATACAATTGGACAAAGAAAAGGTCTTAACATTGGTGGGAACTCTGATAAGATGTTTGTTGTTGGTAAAAATTTAAAAGATAATATTTTATATGTTTGTTTTAATGAAGATAATGATTACTTAAAAAGTGATAGTTGTTTAGTAAGTGATATGAATTTTATAAGTGATTTAAGACCAAGTAGGGCAACTGCTAAATTTAGATATCGGCAAAAGGATATTCCTGTTGAAATCGAATATTTAGACGAGTCACATATAGTCGTTCATTATGACAATGTTAAAGCCGTAACTCCAGGTCAAGCCTGTGTTTTATATCAAGATGACATTTGTCTTGGAGGAGGAATTATCGAAGAAGTTAGAAAAGAAAATGAGAAATTATGGTATTTATTATAAAAAAATCAAAAATTGATTTACAAAATTTAACAAATTTTCATATTTTAGTTGACAAAATACGAGAATTTGATAAAATGGATTTAGGAGGTACAAATGATGAGTAAAATTAGTAATGTTTTAACAGAAATAGGAGTATCAAAAGTTAGGTTGGCAAAGTATTTGGGGGTATCAAGACAAATGTTATATAATTATTTGGCACTTCCAACTCTTGATGAGTGGCCTAGTGAAAAAGCAACTAGATTATTGCAACTACTTGAGGTAAAAAAAGAATCTGATTTTGATAAAATGGAAATTGATGGCGATTACATTATGAAAATTGACACCAAATTAAATGAGGGAGTTAAAGTTTCAATTAATGGAGCTAACTTAATTGATTTAAAAGGATTTAATCGTAAGGAAGTTGAGGTATTAACAGATATTACAACGCTTTTAAAAGATAAACTTCGTGATGACCATACCAAAGATACTTATAACTTATATGTTTATCTATATCATTTCCTACAAAGTATGGAAAATAACAAAGAACTTAAATATTTACTTTGCTTTGTTTCAAAGTTAATGGGATTTACTGACCCTAATGAATTTTTGTTTAATCAAGACCAACAATTAAGTTTTGAAGGTATTGTTTTTAGTGCTTTCACTTTATATAATCAAGGTGGAGCTTCTAAGAGTAAAGTAATGGATGCTCACAAACGTTTTGTTCAAGAAATAGATAGACGACATGAAGAAAAACTTAGTAGAACTCAAGAATTAAATACTGTTCGTGACCAAGCTTTAAAAGAATTAGGATTCTCTTCCATAACTGAAGAAAATGCTAAAGATGTTTTTGAAAAAATAGCTGAAATTCAATCAAGAGCATCTTAATATAAATTTAAAGAATAAAAAGGTGAGATATGAATTTATTAGAGATAATTGCTAAGGATGATTGGAGTATGGTGTTTTACTATATCTTAGTCCTAATATTATTAATAGGATTATTCGTTACTTATTTACAAATATTTGTAAAACCTTTCACTAAAAAGAAACCTTTAAAAGAAAATATCATCTACCAGCATTCAGAAGATTTAATTGAAGAGTCTTCTAAAGATTATAAAAAGACAAAGAAAAAGAAGAAAAAATAGATAACTTAACTATATTATTAGTTAAGTTTTTTGATAATTAGAGTAGGAGAGAAAAAATATAGATAATGAAATTAATTTTAAATAAAAAATTTATATTAGAAATAAAGAAAGTAGATAAATATGAAAATATTACTTTATATAATAAAATATATATTTAAATCGAATATTAATATCAATATAAATATACCTATATTTATTTCTCATAAATAGAACTTAACATAATATATATTATATAAAGTAGCGCAGTATAATAAAAAAGATATAAAAATATGAATAAAATCGACTATTTAAACCATACTAGTAATATATAACTATACTATATTCTATTGAATTATAGTTATTATAAATAATTTATTGTAATTACATATTTTTAATTTAATTTTTTAATTTTTATAATTAATTTATATCTATTTATTTTATATAAATAATTTAACTAATATAAACCTTATTTATTTAATTAAATAAATATTCATCTAATACTAGTTCGATTCATTTTAGAATATTTCATTGAGATGGATAATTAATCATCTTTTCTAATCTCGATGCAATCTAGAGCATCTAAAATTTAATAAAATTTCAGATAGGGTACTTAAATTCAAAAAAATGAATTAATCGAGACAGACAACTAATCAACTTTTTAAATCTCGATTTGTTTTAGAACATCTATTATTTTTATAAATATAGATATTATTAGTATTTCCAAATTATTTTTAATAATTAAACTAAATTATGGTTAATTAAGAATAATATTTCCCCTACTTAATCCAATATTTGATAGGGGAAGTAAATCTATTTTTTCACATATAAAAGTTAAAACTTCACATAATATAAAAGGGTGATAAAAATGAAAAAAAGTCAAAACAAGAATCAAAACAATGTTTCAAACAGATTTAACAATAATTACAGCAACAAAATGAATTCTCGTAATGAAACTAATGAACTATCAAATAGTTCTAAAAACAATGATTCATGCAATAAGTCAGAGCAAAGTACAACTAATAAATTCAATTCAGATTGTGAATAGAACCTAGATTATTACTCAACTCCCCCACTCTTTTCTCTAAATACTTATTGAATTCTAGAACAAGATTTATACTACTAAACTTAAAATTTTTAAGGGCGTATTCTCCAACTTGATTATTCATCTTATTAATTATACTCAAATCCTTACTTAAAATGTTTAAAGCCTCTTTAGTAGTATAATCTTGACTAGATATTTGTTTTATAGTTGAAATATTCTTTATATCATTTAAATTAGTAATAGGATAAGAACCTATTTTTTTTATTAAAGAACCTAAGCTTAAATAAAAACTTTCAATATTGGAAATATCATTATATAAATCTTTAATTAAAAAACTACTCTCCTCCCCTTTTAGATTAAAATATAAAGTCATAACATTTGTTTTTAAAATAAATATATTTGTTAAATACTGATTTAACATATCAGCAAAATTAAAGTTAATAAAAAGCACCTCCATAATAATATATGAGAAATGCCTATAAATGTTTATTTTAATTTATCTAAAAAACTTGTACCCATCCATGGTTTTTCGAGTTCAAAGTTATCCGTAATTGTAGCTCCAACATCAGCTAAAGTTTCTAAGACATTTAATTGATGTGGTTCTTTGAAAAGTCTTGAATAGATTATAACGGGAACATTTTCTCTTGTATGCGAATAATTTAGCATCGTTGGGTCACATCCATGATTAGCTGTTATTATTAATAAATCATCGATATTTAATTTATTTAAAATAATTGGTACTTCAACATCTAACTCTTCAATGGCTTTAGCATATCCTTTAACATCTCTTGTATGACCATATAAAGTATCAAAGTCACTTAAATTAAGATAACATAAACCTTCGAATTTTTTATCCATAATATCAGTTAGTTTATTAATACCTTCTTGATTATTACCAGATTTAATTATTTTGGTAATTCCATAACCATTATAAATATCATGAACTTTACCAATAGAAATTACTTGTAAATCAGCATTTTTTAAAATATCTAGAACGCTTTTATTAGGTGGAGTTAATGTATAAATTCTTGAGTTACTAGTAAGAGTATAATTACCACTTTCACCTGTAAAAGGTCTAGCAACAACACATCCAACTTTCCATTCTTCGCGTTTCGTTATTTCTCTTATAATTTCGGCATATTGATATAAATCATTAATAGGAATAACATCTTCATGGGCTGCTATTTCAAGATTAGAATCACAGGTTGTATAAACAATCAAAGAAGATGTTTCTTTATGTCTATCACCAAGTTTATTAATTATTTCAAGGGGATTACCTACAATATTTCCGATTATACCACGTTTAATGTTATTAGCAATATTCTCTAACATTTCTCTAGGAAAAGCGCTTTCATTAAATAATTTATAAGATACATTTGCATTATCTATTGCCATAAGTTCATAATCACCAGCTAGACAATCTTTGCCTTTATTTTTAGGTCTGGCAATTGTATAATAAGCATCACTTTCCTTGTTATTCATTGTTAATGTATTTAAAAAACCTAATTTTTCTAAATTTGGAATGAATAAATCATAATTAGCAACAATATTACCTAAAGTATTAGCTCCTTTATCTCCAAAATTTGCTGCATCAGCTGCTTCCCCTACTCCTAGTGAATCTAGTACTATTAAAAATATTCTTTTAAATTTCATCTTAATCCTCTTTTCTTACATTATATTTTATGTAATCATCTTTTAACTTATTATTTACAACATGAGTGTATATACTAGTTGTTGCTATATCTTCATGTCCAAGTAAAGTCTGAATACTTTTTAAATCAGCCCCATTATTTAATAAATCAGTTGCAAAAGTATGCCTTAAGGTATGTGGAGTTGCATGAGTTTTAATCTCTTTATCTTCTAAAATATTTTTTAAGATAAAATTAAAACCTTGTCTTGATATTCCTTTTCCATGATTATTTAAGAATAATTTATCAGTATCTCCATTTTTTCTTTTTAATAAACTATTTCTTACATCTAAATAATTATTTAAAGCATCTTTAGCATATGGATTTAATGGAACTATTCGCTCTTTACTTCCTTTTCCTTCAATTAAGATTATATCATTATCAAAATCAACACTATAAATTGATAAATTAACAAGTTCTGAAACTCTTAAACCATCGCCATACATCAACTCAAGCATTGCCTTATCACGATATTTAAAAGCATTATCTAGTTCTACATCTAAAATCTTAACCATCTCATCTTCTTGTAAAACTGTTGGCAAATATTTTCCTAATTTAATGGAAGTAAAGTTTTCCATGATGTTATTTTTGACTTTATGTATTTTAAATAAATACTTATGTAATTCTCTAATTGATGTTGTATGTCTAGCAATGGTTCTTGATTTTAAACCAGTCTTGCCTAATTCTTTAAGATAGTCATTAACTATTTTTAAAGTGACATCATTAAAGTCTGTTATCTTTTTCTTTTTTAAATAATTACTATAACTTTGCAAGTCTTTTTCATAGTTTAAGATAGTATTATTAGATAACTTCTTTTCAGTCTTAATATACATTAAATAGTCTAAAATTAGAAAATCAAATTCACTTTCTATATCTTTATTCATAACATCACATATAAATTATAGCACATAAATTTATTTTTTTAAATAATATTCTAGTATTTTTGTCATCTCGTTTTACCATAAAGAGACTTTTATACAAATTATCATACTTAGAACCTTTTAAATTATTAAAACTATCTTTAACTAATTGATAAGCATTTTCTATAGAAGTCCAAATAAGTTTAGCTCCTTCATCTAATTCTTTTTTAGTTAAATGTAAATTATTGGTATCTTCAAGGACATTGCACTCATATATATAAGAAATTTGTTTAAAATTTGTAGAACTCTTTTCTTCAATTGTAATACCAAGAAAATTAATATCTTTAATTGTACAACCTGTTTCTTCTAAAATTTCGCGTTTTAAAGCTTTAATCTTATCTTCATCTTCTTCAATTCCACCACCGGGTAATTTATATTCATTTTTTAAACTTTTATTAAAAATAGCAATCTCACCTTTATTATTTTTTAGAATAGCACGAGAAGCATATCTAATATCTATTGGATTAAATGCCATATTTTCTAATCCTATATCTTCATTTCCTACATTTATTATACTATTTTTTCTCTAATTTGGCAAATTTTGTTTGATTATTTCATATATTTATGATATCATACCAAAGGAAGGAATGATAGGATGGAAAAAATAGCAATTATTTCAGATATACATGGTAATTTAGAAGCCTTAAAGACTGTTTTTAATGATATAGAAAATCGTGGAATTAAAAGAATTTTTTGTCTTGGTGATATTGTTTCTAAAGGTGCTAATTCCAGTTTATGTTTAGAGTTAGTAAGAGAAAAATGTGAAGTTATCATTAAAGGTAATAATGACCAATTTATTGCTAAAGATAGAAGTCATGATGAGATGACTGAACTAGATAAAAAAAGACTTAATTGGAATCAATCTATGTTAACTAATGAGCAAAGAGAATTTTTAAAAAATCTTCCTTTTTGTTATGAATTTTATATGAGCGGAAGTCTTATTCGTTTATTTCATGCTAGTCCTAAACTTATTTATGATTTTATTGGAGACTTAGATTCAATTGAAAATAAAAGAAGTTTATTCATGCCTACGGAAAACACAATATCACAGGAAATGGCTGATATTGTAATATATGGACATATTCATATTCAATGTTCTGATAATTTATATAACAGGATTAGAATAAATGCTGGAAGTGTTGGAAATGCCCTAGACTTTATTAGGAATAAAAAGTATGATGCTAATGTTATGCAAACGACAAGAGCTAATTATGTTATCATTGAAGGAGAATACGGAGAAAAGGATAAAGTTGGAAGTTTTTCTTATCAGTTTGTAAAGATTCCTTATAATATTGATAAAGAATTAGATATGAATAAAAACAATATTGAAAGAGACTCTTATATTCATGAATTAAAAGAAGGTAAATATCGTGATTTAGAAAGAGTAAAAGCATCTTTTGAAAAAAGACACATTGATATATCAAAGATTTAATGATAAAATATTAAAGAGGTGATACAATGGATAAACCCTTAGCAATAGAACTTAGACCTAATTCTTTAAAGGAGTGTTTAGGTCAAAAACATTTAATTGGAGAAGATAAAGTTCTCTCTAACTTAGTTAAGAATAAAAAAATATTTTCAATGATTTTATATGGTAAACCTGGAATTGGTAAAACTAGTATTGCCATTAGCTTAGTTCAAGATTTAGGAATTAGATATCGAATGTTAAATGCAACTATCAATGATAAACATGATTTTCAAGTAGTATTCGAGGAAGCTAAAGTTTACGATGGAATAGTTTTAATCTTAGATGAAATTCATAGATTGAATAAGGATAAACAAGATTTATTGTTACCACAAGTGGAAAGTGGTTTGATAACTTTAATTGGAATGACAACTAGCAATCCTTTTCATAGTATCAATCCAGCTATTAGAAGTAGATGTCATTTATTTGAATTACAACCTCTAGATGAAGAGGATATTAAAGAAGGTATCAAAAATTGTGTTAAAAAGAAAGTTCTACCTAATTTAAAAATAAAAGATGATGCCATTAATTATATAGCAAATGTTTCAGGAAGTGACCTTAGATATGCTTATAATTTACTAGAACTCGCCTACTACTCTAAGGAAGACGGAAATATTACTTTAGATTTTTTAAAGAGTATTGATAATAAACATAATTTCTTTCATGATAAAAATGAAGATGGCTATTATGATGTTTTAAGTGCTTTTCAAAAGTCAATTCGCGGAAGTGACGTTGATGCAAGTTTGCATTATCTAGGAAGGATGTTGAAAGCTGAGGATTTAGATAGTATTTTTAGACGTTTAACTGTTATTTGTTACGAAGATATTGGATTAGCAAATCCTAGTATGGGACCTAAGGTTATGGCAGCAATTAATGCCGCTGAGCGAGTTGGGTTACCGGAAGCCATTATTCCCCTTGCAGATGTTGTGATAGAACTTGCTTTATCTCCAAAATCCAATAGTGGAGTTACAGCCATTAATAAAGTTTTAGCTGATATTGATACCGGAAGATGTGGTAATCCTCCTGACCATATAAAAACAACATCACCTGATTATAAATACCCTCATGACTATCCAAATGCTTGGGTTAAACAACAATACTTACCTGATAATATTAAAAATAAAAAGTATTATATTCCTAAAGAAACAAGTAATTATGAAAGAACTTTAAAACAAGTAAGAGATAAATTAGATAAGTTAAAAAGTGAATAAAAGAACTAATTAATCAACTAGTTCTTTATTTATTTCGCATCTTTTTTCTTTGCTCAGCATTTAAAATTTTCTTTCTTAATCTAAAACTTGTAGGAGTAACTTCAACTAATTCATCATTGTTAATATAATCAAGGGCAATTTCTAGAGACATTGCACGTGGACGTTTTAAAACAACAGTATGGTCACTTCCAGCGGCTCTTGTATTAGTTAAGTTTTTACCTTTAACAACATTAACAGCTATGTCATCATCATGATTGTGTTCTCCAACTATCATTCCCTCATAAACATCTACTCCAGGTTCAACAAACATAACTCCACGTTCTTCAAGTTGACCTAAAGCATAAGCAGTTGTTTTCCCGTTTTCCATGGATACAAGTACTCCAAGTTTTCTTTCGCCAACATTATTGCCCACCATTTCCCGATATTCTTTAAAAGTATGGTTCATTATTCCATAACCTTTAGTAATCGTCATAAATTCGGTCATAAATCCAATCAAGCCCCGAGATGGAATTGTATAATTAAGTCTTGTAGTCTCTCCTAAATTTTGCATATTTTCTAAAATAGCAAACCTATTTCCTAATGACTCAATTACTCCACCAACATAGTCATTGTTAACATCAATTTGTAATTCTTCAAATGGTTCCATTTTCTTACCATCTACTTCTTTAACTATTACTTGAGGTTTAGATACTTGAAGTTCAAAACCTTCTCTTCGCATATTTTCGATTAAAATAGATAAATGAAGTTCTCCCCTTCCTTTAACTAAGAAACTTTCTTGGTCATATGGGGTAACTTTTAAACTAACATCACGTTCGGTTTCTTTTCTTAATCTTTCTTCAATCTTTCTAACTGTTAAAAGTTTACCTTCCCTTCCTGCAAATGGTGATGTATTAACCCCAAATGTCATTTCCAAAGTAGGCTCATCAATTCTTAAAAGTGGTAAGGCTTCCTCACTCCCTGGATTACAAATCGTTTCTCCAACATTAATATCAGGAAGTCCTGCAATAGCAATAATATCACCAGCTTTGGCTTCATTAATTTCAATTCTCTTTAATCCAAGATAACCAAACATTTTTTGAATCCTAAATTGTTTTTTAGAACCATCTAATCTCATACAAGTAACGTTTTCTCCAACTTTAACATGTCCTCGTTTTATAACTCCAATTCCAATTCTTCCTACAAAGTCATTGTAATCTAATAAAGCAGGTTGAAATTGTAAAGTTCCATCCACATCTCCCTCTGGTTCTTTAATATATTTGACAATTGTATCTAATACAGGCTCCATAGTCTCTTTTTGAGTTGCAGGGTCAGCATCTAGACTAGATGTTCCCATAACAGCACTCGTGTAAACAACTGGGAAATCTAATTGGTCAACATCAGCTCCAAGTTCAATAAATAAATCAATAACTTCATCAACTACTTCTTTAGGTCTAGCTGATTCTTTATCAATCTTATTTACAACAACAATTGGAGTAACTTTAGCTTCTAAGGCTTTCTTTAAAACAAACCTAGTCTGAGGCATCGTTCCTTCATAAGCATCAACTACCAAAAGTACTCCATCAACCATATTCATAATCCGTTCAACTTCACCTGAAAAATCAGCATGTCCTGGCGTATCTAAAATATTAATTGTCAATCCCTTATACTTAAGTGAAGTAGTTTTAGCTAAAATTGTAATTCCTCTTTCTTTCTCTAAAGCATTTGAATCCATTGACATTATTTCTTCATTTTCTCTAAACGTACCACTTGCTTCTAATAACTTATCTACTAAAGTTGTTTTACCATGGTCAACATGGGCTATTATAGCAATATTCCTAATATTTTTCATATATTTACACTTCCCTTAACAAACCTTAACATTATAACACAAAAAATATGTCTAATGCAATACTTTTAAGACATATTTTTAATATTTTTTTTAATTATGTGAATTTTAAATGAAAATGTCCACTTTTTCGAAGTCAATTTTAAGTGAAAATGTCCCTATTATGTAGTTGCATAATAAT
>CANRDV010000027.1 GCA_947629475.1 uncultured Bacilli bacterium | reverse complement strand
AAAAGACGTAATTGTTAGTTCTTACAAAGAAAATATTCCTGCAGAAATAATAGCAAAAATATGTAAGACATCACTTACTAAAGTCAACAAGATTATTAAAGAATATTGTCTTTAAGAAATTTGTAACAATCAAATAATAATTATTTAAGTAGAATAACATGTCTACTTTTTTTCTTTTACTAAATTAAAAAAAGGACTAGATTTTTAAGAAAAATTTCTATATAATTATATAAGGTGGTAAAAATGGATAAAGAATTAAAAAAAGCTTTAGAGTTAGAAGAAAAACGACAAAGTGAAAATATTGAATTAATTGCAAGTGAGAATTATACTTCAAAATATGTAAGAGAGTTACAAGGAAGTATTTTAACTAACAAATATGCAGAAGGTTATAGTGGTAATCGGTATTATGGAGGTTGCGAGTATATTGATATGGTTGAAGATTTAGCAATAAAATATGCTTGTCAATTATTTAATGTTAAATATGCAAATGTACAACCACATTCAGGTTCAAGCGCTAATATGGCTGTTTATAGGGCTCTTCTTAATCATGGAGATAAAGTAATGGGAATGAGTTTAGATGCTGGTGGACATTTAACACATGGTTATTCTTTGAACTTTAGTGGTATTGATTATGAAATAGTATCTTATAAATTAAATCCGGAAACGGAAATGTTAGATTATGATGAAATAGAGAAGCTTGCTTTAAAAGAAAAACCTAAAATGATTATTGCCGGAGCAAGTGCTTATCCAAGAAAAATAGATTTTAAAAGATTTCGAGAAATTGCTTCCAAAGTAGGGGCTTTTCTAATGGTTGATATGGCTCATATAGCAGGACTTGTTGCAGCTAATCTTCATGAAAATCCTTGTGATTATGCTGATGTTGTAACTTCAACTACCCATAAAACTTTAAGAGGACCAAGAGGAGGTTTAATATTAACTAACAATCCTGAGATTATCAAAAAAATTAATAAAGTTATTTTCCCAGGTATTCAAGGTGGACCTTTAATGCATGTAATTGCTGGTAAAGCCGAATGTTTTGCTGAAGCATTAAAACCTGAATTTAAAAAATATCAAGAACAAGTTTTAAAAAACATTAAAGCAATGTCTGAAGTTTTCCTTGAAAAAGGAGTCAAACTAATCTCAAATGGAACAGACAATCATTTAATCCTATTAGATGTTTATAATACCTTTAACTTATCTGGAAAAGAAGCAGAAACCTTACTTGATAAAATACATATTACTTTAAATAAAAATACAATTCCAAATGAAACATTAAAAGCAACGGAGGCAAGTGGTGTTCGAATAGGCTCACCAGCAATGACAACTAGAGGCTTTAAAGAAGAAGAATTTAGAGAAGTAGCCAATATTATTTACAATGTTTTAAGTGCTCCAAATGATAAAGAACTATTAAAAAAATCTGAAAAAAGAGTATTAGAATTAACTCATAAATACCCTTTAATATAAAATAAAAAAAGAAAGGAGTTATATGGAATTTGTATATGAATTATTAATTTGTTTTTCTTTAAGTTTCCTAATTGGAATTGAAAGACAATATAGAAAAAGAATAATTGGTTTAAGAACAACTATCTTAGTATCCCTTGGAGCTTTCCTTTTTGTAACTTTTTCTTTTTCAGTTGGGGCAAGTGATATCTCAAGAATTGCTTCTCAAGTAGTTGCAGGAATAGGCTTTTTAGGAGCTGGGGTTATTCTTAAAGATGGTAAGAAAATCCGTGGTTTAACAACAGCTGCTACCCTTTGGTGTGATGCAGCAATTGGAGTTTTATGTGCAGGAGGAGCCATCAAAGAAGCCATCCTTGGAACAGTAATCATCTTATTTTCTAATACTGTTCTTAGATATATTAATATGTTAATAAATGAAATAAGTAATAATAAACATCTGATTTATTTATATGAACTTAAAATAAAAGTTAACAAAGATATTTCTTCTTTAAAAAAAGATATTCAAGAATTTATGAATACAAATCATATTGAAGTTAAAAATTTAGTAATAAAAAAGAATAATAATCTAACCAATATTAATTATAATATTGAATTAACAAAAGATTCTAAAGAAAAATTAGAAAAACTATTAGATAATATATATTTAAAATATAAAATAGAAAGTCTAGAATTAAAAGAACTTGAAGAAGTTAAAAAAGATGATATTGAAGATGATTTATAAGGAGATAATATGGACCAAGAATTTGTTGAAAAAAAGAGTATAGGTAAAATAATTGGAATTATAAGTGCTATTATATTAACTTTAGGATTAATATTTCTTCTTTTCTATTACTTATTTTTCCTTAATGTAACTCCTGATAATTATTTAAAAGAAGTAGCAAATAAGACATCTAACTATATTACTGATACATTAAATATATTTTCAAACATAAAAACTAATCATGAGTTAAAAACAACTAAAAATATAGGTAATCTTAAATTTAACTCTGAAGGAAGTGAAACAGAATTTTTAAATGATTATAATTTTGATTATAATTTAATAACATCATATCAAGATGATGAAACAAGATTAGATTTAACTTTAAAAGAAAAAGATAATGATTTTTTAAAAAGTATTTTCTATTTAAATAAAGATTCTTTATATTTAAAATCTGATTTATATGATAAAGTAATAAGATTAGTTAAATTAAATAATAATATTTATAATTCTAAAGATTTATTAAAAGAAACTTATACAGTAAATGATATTAAAGTAATTACAGAAAAATATATGAAGTATTATTTTGAAGCTTTCCAAGAAATAGAAATGAAAAAAGAAAATATTAGTTTTACAGAATTAAAATATGTTTATAATTTAACTGATAAGAATATTAAAAAAGTTGATGCTAAGTTTAAAGAATTATGTAGTAATGATAATAAATTAAAAAATATAGAGATTCCAAATCTTAGTTTAACTAAAACTAAATTAGAAGTAACTATGAATAGATTTACTAAAGAAATTAATGAAATCTTAATAACAAAAGATAATAAAGAAACTGATATTATTAAAGTAGATGATAATAAATATGAAATTAATAAAGAAGATAAAATTATAATTGCTAAAGATAAGATTACTTTTGAAGATTATGATAAAGAAACTTTAAGTAGTACATTAGAGTTATCTAAAACAAAAGAGGAAATTAGAGTTAAAGTAACAAATAAAGATATTAATATGGAATTATCTTTAAAAAAAATAAATGATTCTAATTTAAGAATATATTTAAGTTTATCTAATAATTTAGAGGTAAAAACTATTATTGATTTAGATATGGATATTAAGTTTAATGATAATAATACTAATTCAAAAATACTTGGAACTATTAAATCCGGTACTAATAAATTTGAAATAGAAGTTAATAATACATCAAGTTATATAGAGGAAAAGATAGAAAATATTGATATAGATGATGCTATTAATATAGATGATTTAAAAGAAGAAGATACTAATAAGATAATAGAAAATTTACTTAAAATATTATTAGAAAGTAATTTAGGAAATTTATTAGAAAATAATTCTAATGTATAATAGATAAATATTAGCAAGATTAGAAAAAAGTCTTGCTTTTTAAATTAAAAATTATATATAATAGTTAAGTGAGGTGTAATATGAATGATGATATAATTAAAATTTTAATTGATGAATTAAATATTAGTAGAAGACAGGTAGAAGCTGTTATTAAATTATTAAGTGAAGGAAATACAATTCCTTTTATAGCAAGATATCGAAAAGAAGCAACAGGTGCTTTAGATGAAGAAGCTATCAGAAGTATTGAAACAATGTATAAATATCAAGAAAATTTATATAATAGAAAACTTGATGTAATTAGATTAATTGATGAAAAAGGGATGTTAACTCCAGAATTAAAAGAAGAAATACTTAAGTGTACAAAGTTAGTTGATGTTGAAGACTTATATTTACCATATAAAGAAAAGAAGAAAACAAAAGCTAGTGAAGCAATTAAGAATGGATTAGAACCTCTTGCGAAGTTAATCATGAAGTTTGATTCTAGTGATATTGATAAAGAAGCTTTAAAGTATTTAAATGAGAATGTTAAAACAAAAGATGATGCTATAATGGGAGCAAGTTATATAATTGCCGAGAATATAAGTGATGATGCTAAATTTCGGAAATATATAAGAAGTTATATAGAAAGAAATGGAAGTTTAAAAACAAAAGTTAAAAAGAATAATCCAGATGAAAATAAAGTTTATGAAATGTATTATGATTATGAAGAGAGGATTAAAGGTATTAAAGCGCATCGAGTTTTAGCAATTAATAGGGCTGAACATGAGAAAGTTATAAGTGTAAGTTTTATCTATGATAAAGAGTATTTAATTAAATATTTAGAAGATAAAGTTATTAAAAATAAAAATACAAGAAGTGGTGAGATTGTTAAAGATTCAATTAAAGATAGTTTAGATAGATTAATCTTACCTAGTATTGAAAGAGAAATAAGAAGTAGTATTACAGATGATGCTAATGTTAGTGCTATTCAAAACTTTAGTAAGAATTTGGAAAGTTTATTATTAACTCCTCCTATTAAAGAAAAGACCGTTTTAGCCCTTGACCCAGGTTACAGAACAGGAACAAAGGTTGCAGTTGTTGATCCTTTTGGAAGTGTTTTAGATATAACAGTTATTTATCCAGCCCCTCCTCATAATAAAACACTAGAAAGTGAGAAGATAATAATTGATTTAATTAATAAACATAAAGTAGATATAATTGCAATTGGAAATGGAACTGCCAGTAGAGAAAATGAAGAATTTGCAGTTAATGTTATTAAAAAATTAGATAGAAAAGTAGAGTACATTATTGTAAATGAAGCTGGTGCTAGTGTTTACTCAGCAAGTAAATTAGGTGCCCAAGAATTTCCAGATTTAACTGTTGAAAAAAGAAGTGCGATAAGTTTAGCTAGACGTTTGCAAGATAGTTTATCAGAACTTGTAAAGATTGACCCTAAAAGTATTGGAGTAGGCTTATATCAACATGATGTTCCGGTTAAAGATTTATCATCTTCCCTTGACTTTACAGTTTCAAAGATAGTTAACCAAGTAGGTGTTAATATTAATAATGCCTCAAGTTCTATTCTTTCCTATATATCTGGACTTAAGAAAAATGTTATTGAAAATATCATTGCTTATAAAGAAAAAGTTGGTAAGATAAAAAGTCGAGAAGAGATTAAAAAAATCAAAGGTATGAGTGATAAAGCTTATGAACAAGCAATTGGATTTTTAAGAGTAATCGATGGTGATAATCCTTTAGATAAAACAGATATTCATCCAGATAACTACAAAGATGCTTTAAAAATATTAGAATTAGTTAATTCAAATATAAATGAAATTGGAACTAAAGAGTTAAGTGATAAATTAAAGAATATTACTTATAGTAATGACTTAGGAATTGATAAATATACTTTTGATGATATTATAAAGTCACTTGAAAAACCAAATCGAGACCCAAGAGATAACTTAGAAAAACCTCTTTTAAGAAGTGATATTCTAACGATTGATAATTTAAAAATAAATGATAAACTACAAGGAACAGTTAGAAATGTTGTTGACTTTGGAGCTTTTGTTGATATTGGTCTTCATAATGATGGTTTAATTCATATCTCTAAGATATCTAAAAATTATGTTAAACATCCAAGTGATGTATTAAGTGTTGGAGATATTGTAGATGTTTATGTAATTGATATTAATAAAGAAAAAGAAAAAGTATCTTTAAGTTTATTTTTGTAAAAAGTTACAAAAAAGTGTTGACTTTAATAAAAAATAATGGTATATTAATATCACATAAGAAATTATGTTATGCAGAAATGCATATATTATTAATGTTACTTTATGTAACATATAAAAAAGCTGGCGATTCCGGCCATAATAGGAACTTAAAAAAGCGGCGATTCCGGCCATAACAGGAACTTAAAAAAGAAACTAGAGAGCAAACTCTAGTTTTTTTAACTTGTTGGTATTCTTAAAATCTCTCCAATAGAAAGATTATTCGAAGTTAATCTATTTAACTCTTTAATTGCATCTACTGTAGTTCCATATAAATTAGCAATTTTATATAAAGTGTCTCCAGCTTTAACCGTATAACTAATATAACTTGGAGTATTCGAAGATGGTATTTTTAATTTTTGACCAATTGAAAGATTATTACTAGTTAAATTATTCAAAGATTTAATCTCATCAACCGATGTTCCATAAGTATTGGCTAATTTATATAAAGTGTCACCAGCTTTAACTGTATAAGTAATATAATTATCTTGATTATTAATTTTGGTTGGTATTTTCAACATCTGACCAATTGAAAGTAAATTACTACTTAAACCATTTAAATTCTTAATTTCATCTACTGTAACTGAATAAAGATTAGCAATCTTATATAAAGAGTCCCCTGATTTAACAGTATAAATTATATAATTATTGGTATCTTCTTCCGTAATTCTTGTTGGAATTTTTAAAATTTGACCTATTTGTAAAGTATTACTAGTTAAATTATTTATTTCTTTTAGAACATTTACAGTTGTATTATACTCTTTAGCAATTGAATAAAGAGTATCTCCAAATTCAACCGTATAATTAAAGAAATTATCTTTATTATCGGATGGCTTAGACCCTTGTTTACTTGGAATTAATAATTCTTGACCAATCGATAGATTATTACTTGTTAAATTATTAAGTTCTTTAATAGCATCAACGGTTGTATTAAATTTTTCAGCAATTTTATATAAAGAATCACCTGATTGAACAACATAGATATTAACTCTTTTTAAATAATCATAAATGGCATTAGCAACAGCATTTGCTAAGGAATCAATATTACTTTGTAAAAATTCATTATCATAACTATTAGATGGATAACCATAACTTACAATGATACTTTCAATAGAGGGGTCAGTATTTGCAATAATAGGGTAGTAGTCAATAGCTGTATTTGAAGGATTTCTTAGTTGATAATACTTTAAAATATCTTGACCTGCTTCTTCTAGATAATTACTGATTTCACGAGCTAGCCTATCATCATTTCGAAGAGCATAAATAACCTCAGCCCCCGAGTCATTACCACTTGCAAGCATATTAGAAAGAATTATCACATCATCATCACTACTATCTAAAAAAGTATCAATAATTAAAAGTCTCTCTTCATCAGTTAAAGTTGAATCATCACTTCTTACTAAATAAACATCAATCCCTTTACTCTTTAAAATATCATAAATTTTCATGGATATTTCTAAATTATAATCTTTTTCAATGATATTACCACTTATAGTCCCATTTTCACTTCCTCCAAAAATGGGATTTATTATTACTTTTTGCAATATTATCACCTAAAGTATCTTATGAAATTTTAGAAGAGTTAATTCCTATACTTTAATCTTTCTTTATTAATATTTAAAATAATACCAATTATAAACATATAAGAAAGAAGACTAGAACCACCATAACTAATAAAGGGAAGGGGAATACCTGTAATTGGCAAAAGCCCTAAAGTCATCCCAATATTTTGAATTTGTCCATAAAATAACATCACGAATATGCCAATTATAATATATTTATCTTGTAAACTAATCTTTTTAGTTGCTAGTCTTAAAATTGAAGTATCAAAGATAATTAAAATTAAAATTAAGAAAATAGCACCTAGAAGACCAAAGTTAGATGTAAAAGTTGCAAAGATAAAATCTGTTTGAGGCTCTGGAAAATAAACCGGATTCTTATTAAACCCAAAGCCACTTACTCCACTACTCGCAATTGCAATTAAACTATTTTCAAGTTGATAACCAGATGAATCTGCCCAATTAAAAATTCTATCTAACCGATAAAAAATCTTATCCCCAACAATATTTAAAAATAAATCACGAGAAAATATATATAAACTAATAACTGTACCGACAAGAAATACTAAAGTTAAACCTCCAATTATATACCATTTTTTATTAAGATTCGCAAATATTAACATTACAAATAAGATTAAAAAATAAATAATAACAACACCGGTATCTGGTTCTAAAAAAGTTAAGACACTAGGAATTAAAGTTAAAATAGATAACTTTATAATTAACAGAAATTCTTTTTTAAAAGATTTATCATGACTTAATTTATACTTACTAATAACACTTGCTAAAGTAATAATTAAACTAATCTTCATAATTTCACTTGGTTGAAAACTAATAGGTCCTATAAAAAACCAACACTTACTACCATTGATACTAACTCCAAATATAAGTAACGAGATAAGCAATAAATTAATACCAAGATAAATTAGATAATGATACTTAGTAATAAGATTAAATCCTTTATAAGTTATAAAGATAGTAATAACAGAACCTATTAGATAAAAGAATAATTGTTTTAAATAAAGATTACTTAAAGAATTTTCTAAGAATATTCTTGTTGCATAGATAGATAAAGTACTTATAATACTAAAAATAATAAGAGATATAATAATATTTAAATTAGTTTTATTTGTTTTCATACTATTATTATGAAAAAAATTAATAAATATATACAAATAACATATTATTAAATGGGAGTGATAGTTTGAAAAAGTTACCTAAAATATATCAAGGAGAACTTTCGAAGATTCATAATAATAAAGAAGTATTTGATAGTTTAAAAGATAATAATATAAAAATAAAAGAAGTTAGGGTTAATAAGAATTATGATAAGTTAAGTGTTAGAGATAAGATTAAAGAATTAATTAATCAAAATAGTTATATATTTAATACTAAAGTAATTATAAATGTTGATAATGAAGATAAAGAGTGTCAAATTGCTGGAGTAGTTAATAATCATATAATTACAATGGATAATGAAATAATTAGTATTGAAAGAATAAAAGATATAAAAATTTTAAAATAAATAGTTATTTGTCTTATAACTATTTTTTTGTTGTTAATAAATTATAATGATAGGAGGAAAACATGGATTATAGTATGTTTGATGAAATAGATTATTTTACAAACTTTAAAGGAAATAGTAATATGAATAATAATACTATGAATATGAATAATGGACCTTTAAGTTTAGATAACTATAATGAGTCAGCAAATAGTAATAAGTTATCTTTATATACTCCATATGAAGGATATACAAGAGGTAATATGTTCAAGAATTTATATAATCAATATAAGAATTATATGCCTTATAAGATTAAAGTTAATAGTGAACAAGAAGAAGCTATGTTAAATCTTGGACAAATGTCTTTTGCAGCTCATGATTTAAGTCTTTATTTAGATAATTTTCCAAATGATAAAGAAGCCTTGGAATTATTTAATAAATACCGAAAAATGACAAATGAAGCCAGAGAAAATTATGAAAGGAGATATGGACCAATTAGAGTTTCAAGCAATGATATGGCAAAAACTCCATATGCTTGGGAAAATGATACTTGGCCATGGGAAATGTAGTATGTTTGCATATGAAAAGAGATTACAATATCCAATAAATATTAAGAAAAAGGATTTACGAATGGCTAAACTTTTGACTACGCAATATGGTGGTTCTCAAAGTGAATTGGCTGCTGCTCTTAGATATTTAAATCAAAGATATACAATGCCTGATAATAGAGGAAAGTCTTTGCTTACCGATATCGGATGCGAAGAACTTGGGCATCTCGAGATGATAGCAACCATGATTTATCAATTAATGAAAGATGCAACTCCTGCGGAAATTAAAGCAGCGGGACTTGACCCTCATTATGCGGAACATAAGAAAGCTTTATATCCAACGGATGCTAATGGAGTACCATTTACAATTACTTATGTTTCAACAACTGGAGATGCTAAAGCTGATTTAATGGAAGATATGGCAGCTGAACAAAAAGCCAGAGCCGTTTATGAAAATTTAATTGATTTAACTGATGACCCAGATGTTTTAGGACCACTTTTATGGTTAAGACAAAGGGAAGTAGTTCATTATAATCGTTTTAAAGAATTATTTGATATGTATCTTGAAGAAGGTCTATAAGAGAATTAGTTTAACTAGTTCTTTTATTTTAGTAAATTTTCTAAAAATGCTTGCATTAACATAAAAAATATGATATTATGTATACAGATGAAGGAAACTTCATATAATAAAAAAGGATATACCTAATTGTCGAAGGTTAGGTACTAATCCAAAGAAGTGGGCTAGCACGCTAACGCCTAGACGAAAACGTTAGTGTGCTCTTGTTTTACCCGCCCAATGTTGCTAAAGCTAAGATGAGAATAATAACAAGTTGTAAGATTAAAACTAGTTGAAAAAAGAATTCTTTTTTTAACATAGTATCTACCTCCTTTATATCAGATTTTTAAACTGCGAATAAACATCATGATTAATAAAATCGTCTATAAAGGATTAGCACCTAACGAATTAAGCATATCCATGATTTAATTATATAACAATGATATACTTAAGTCAACAAAAATATGCAAATATTTTGTGTGAAAATATTATAAATGTAACTATGATACAAAAGTAAAGACTATTAAATTTGATTTTTTAATACTCTTTTTTTCATTAGTTTAATATAATTTGACAAATTAATGTAAAGATGTTTATTTAAGTTAACAAATTTGTTATAATATTAAAAGAGAAAAATAAGTAGGTGGTATTATGTTAAAAGGAAAACCTTTTGTAAAATGGGCTGGGGGGAAAAGAGCAATTGTATCTAAATTAATTAGTCTTTCCCCAATAGAATTTAATACTTATTATGAACCTTTTGTTGGAGGAGGAGCAATGCTATTTGAATTATCTCCAAAAAAAGCTGTTATAAATGATTACAATAAAGAACTTATGAATGTTTATAGTTGTATTAAAGATGAAAATAAATTTACTTTAATGTGTAAAGAATTAAATAAACATGAAATTAATCATTCTGAAGAATATTATTATAAAATAAGAGATTTAGATAAAGATTCAAAAAAATTTAATAAACTAATTGATTATAAAAGAGCAGCTAGAACTATTTATCTTAATAAAGCTTGTTTTAATGGATTATATAGAGTTAATAGTAAAAATGAATTTAATGTCCCATTTGGTAAAAAGACTAAAATTAATACTTATGATGGAGTTAATTTAGGAATAATTTATACTTATTTAAACTTAAATGAAATTGATATTTTATCAGTTGATTTTGAAGAAGCAGTTAAAGATGCTAAAAAAGGAGATTTTATCTACTTTGACCCTCCATATGATTCTGATACTAATACGTTTAATAGTTATACGGAAAATGGATTTGATAAAGATGAGCAAAGAAGATTAGCTGAAGTATTTAAAAAATTAGATAAAAAGGGTTGTTTTGTAATGCTATCAAATTATAATACTCCTTTAATTCAAGATCTATATAAGGACTATAATTTTAATTATATAAAAGTTAAAAGAAATATTGGAGCTAAGGCTAAAGATAGATTTGAGATAGAAGAAGTAATAATTACTAATTATAAAAATGATTAGGGTATGAAGTAATTTTAATTTAGAATAAATATAAAAAATGGTAGTGGACTAGCGAATTTTAGAATATAATATAAAAGAAATTTAATATTTTTTTTAACATTTAGTTTTATATTGATATAAAAGAAAATATGTAACTGATATATATTATTTTAAAGACTTGAAGATTAAATTAGGGATCCGATAGGGTTGATATTTTTAATGAAGTATGATAGAATTATCTGTGCAAGGAGATTTTATGAAATTAATTTTAAACAACATATTGAAGGGGTTACTAGTTGCTTTGCTAGTTATATCACTTGGAGGGTTCTTATATATTAATATATCAAAACCTGAAGAGATAAATTTACAATTGATATCATCAAGTGTTGTAAATCAACTTGGAACAGAAAGTAAGAATATTAAAGAGACTAAAAAGGAAAATAATGTAAATAAAGATTTGGTTGAAAATAAAGAAGAAAATAAAGAAGAAAATAAAGAGGAAAAGAAAGAAGATAAAAAAGAAGATACAACTAAGAGTGAAGAAGTAAAAGAAGAAACACCTAAAGAAGAAGAGAAAACAGAAGAAAAAACTGAGCAACAAGTGGAACAAAAAGAAGAGAGTAAACAAGAGACAACATCTAATACTGAACCTTCCACTTCGGAAGAGTCTGATTCTAACAAAGATACTATAGTAGCGGAAGAAAAAAAGGAAGAGACAACAGAAGAAACTAAACCAACTCCAGAACCACCAAAGGAAGAAGTTACTCAAAATAATCAAAGTAGTAACAATGATTCAGTAACACCTAAAGGAGGCTATGCTCCAAATATGGCTGCTGTTGAAGCTGCAACTGTTAAAAATACTTATGTAGGACTTATGACAGCATATGGACCTGACTGTGTTGGATGTGGAGGAATGGTTGCTCATGGTGAATATGTTGGTGGTGGAAATATCTACTATAACGATAAAACATTTGGTAGTATTAGAATTGTTGCAGGTGATAGAAGTCTAGGATTTGGAACAATTATTCGAATAAAAGGTATATCAGCAGAACCAATCATAGCAATTATGCTTGATACAGGTGGTGCAATTGGTTTTAATAAAGGAACTTATTTTGATTTACTATATGTAAGTGAAGCAGCTGCTAGTTCGTTTGGAAGACCTAAAGCAACTTTTGAAATATTAAGATACGGATTTTAAAATAAAACATGGCTTAAACCATGTTTTAATATACCTTCAAGATTATTTCAATAAATCTTTATATTTCTCGCGATAATTCATATATAAATCATATATCTTATCATAATTTTCTTTTCTTAAAAAATTCTTAGCTTCATTAAAAATTAACATATAATCATTACCTAAAAAGAATTTATAATTATATTTAATAGTATTAAAAACATAGTCAAATTCTTTATCATTTAAAATAATATTATTACTAGTTGCAAACATATAAACATCATTCTTAGTTAAATTTCGAACATAGTTTTCAATTAGTTTTTCGTACATATAATCACCAGTTAATTATATTCATAAAAGTTAAAAAAATACCAATAATATAAATGGTGATAAAATGAGACTTAAAATTAATATTTTAAATATTATTATGTATTTATTATTCTTTGTTATAATTGGAAGACTTTATTATTTACAAGTTATTAGATATGATTATTATCAAGAATTACTTAATAAAATAAGTGAAAAAGAAGTATTAGGTGATACAATGCCAAGAGGTAAGATATATGATAGAAATGGGGTTTTGTTAGTTGATAATAAGACACTTGGAACAATTTATTATAAAAAGGTCGATGGAGTAACTTTGAAAGAAGAGATTGAACTAGCATATCAAGTAAAAGATTATTTAGATTTAGATTATTCAAAGTTAACGAAGTCTTATTTAAAAGACTATTATATCTTAACTAATGAAGATGAAGTAAATAAACGTGTAAGTAGTAAAGATTATAATGATTATAAAAGAAGAAAGATAAGTGATAATGATTATTATAAAATAAAAAAGAGTTTAGTAACAGATTCTGATTTAGAAAAATATAATGATGAAGATAAAAAAGCAATTTATTTATATTATTTAATGAATAATGGTTATTCTTATGATGATAAAATTATTAAAGAAAGTGCCACTCCCGAAGAATTTGCTTTCTTTTCAGAAAGTAATTTTAAGTTAAAAGGATTTGATACAAAATATACCTATGATAGATATTATCCTTATGGAGATACTTTAAAAAGTGTTCTCGGAACAACGGGGAAGATAACAGCTGAAAATAAGGAGTATTATTTGAAAAAAGGTTATAGTTTAAATGATACAGTTGGTCTTAGTAATTTAGAATATATGTATGATGATTATTTAAAAGGAGAAAAGGAAGTTTATAAAATAAAGGGAGATGAAAAAATCTTAGTAAAAGATGGGAAGGTTGGCAAGGATTTATATTTAACAATTGATATTAAGTTACAAGAGTTAGTTGATAAAACATTAGAGACTGAAATAAAAAATGCTAAAAGTGGACTTAATACAAGGTATTTTGATAGAAGTTATTTAACAATTTCTAATCCCAATGATGGAAGTATTCTTTCAATGTCTGGAAAAATGTATCAAAATGGTAAAATGATTGATTATGCAGTTGGAACCTTCACGGATACCATGACAAGTGGAAGTGTTGTTAAGGGTGCTAGTATTTTAACGGGATATTCCGAGGGTGCTGTTAAAATCGGTGAAGGAATGGTTGATGAGTGTATTAAAATTAAGTCTACTCCTAAAAAATGTTCGATTTATACCATGGGATATTTAAATGACTTACAAGCAATTGCTAATAGTAGTAATGTTTATCAATTTAAAATTGCCCTTCGGATTGGGGGAGTAAACTATTACTATGATGGACCTGCTGCTATTAAGAAAGAGGCTTTTGATATTTATCGAGGTTATTTTGCAAGATTTGGTCTGGGAGTTAAAACGGAGATTGATTTACCTAATGAAAGTGTTGGGTATAAAGGAGAAAAGAAAGATGCGGGACTTCTCATGAACTTTGCCATTGGACAATACGATACGTATACAAATATTCAACTAAACCAATATATTTCAACGATTGCAAATGGTGGCTCTAGATATGCCCTTCACTTAATGTCTAAGATTTTAGATAAAGATAAAGAAATAGTAACATATGAACCTAAAGTCTTAAATAAATTAGATATTAAAGAAGAATATATTAATAGATTAAAACAAGCCCTAAAAATGGTTATAACGGATGGAACCGGAAGAGGGTATATTGATTTAAGTTTAAATCCAAGTGGAAAAACGGGAACAAGTGAAACATTTGTTGACTCCGATAATGATGGAAAATTTGAAACCGAGTCTATATCAACTGCTTTTATATCTTATTTTCCAAGTGATAATCCCAAGTATGCTATTAGTATTTCAAGTCCTAATATTAGTTATAAAAATTATCATAGTAGTTATATCTATCCTTTTAATAAAGCGGTTATTAAAAAAATAACTGACAATATTAATCAGTTATCTTGAATAATTTTTTCCATTCTTTCAATTATTTTATGATAAATTGGTTTCATTCCAACTTCCGTGACAAACTCATCAAGATGTTTAATATCTATCCATTTAACACTGGAGTTCTCGTCTTCCTTATTGTGAATAAAATCTTTATCATTGGCTTTAAATAAATAAGTAACATTTAAGTGCACATGTGGGGTAATCCATTTACCTTTCTTTATATGACCTGAAACTTCAATTACATCTAAACTAATAATCTCCGGAGTTACTAAAGAAAAATTTTTAAGACTACTTTCCTCAGTCGTTTCACGTTCTGCAACTTTAAGTAAGTCTTCCTCACCATCCGCGTGACCTCCTAACCAACAGTAGGACTTATAAATATTATGATAAGCCATCAAAACTTTAGTATAATCTTGATTAACAACAAAACTACTACTTGTAAAGTGACCAAATACATTTTCTCTCGTTAGGCAATCATCAAAGATATCAAGATACTTTAACATAACTTTTCTATCTTCCTCTTCTTGCATATTATAAGGTTTATAGTTTAAAATTAATTCTTTTAACATAACATCACCAAGAATAATTATAAAATAGAATAACTTATTTAACAAGATGGTTAATCAAATTTTCTAATTTTTTTAAGAATGGATAAAAGATAAAAATAGATAAAAAGTTAAACATTGTATGAATTAAAGCAATATGAAAAGAATTAACTCTAATATTTAAAAGTTTTAAAGAAAAAAATTTAGCAAGATAAAAGAGAATCATAAAAATAATTGTTCCAATTATATTATATAAAAGATGACTAACAGCAACCTTTTTAGCATTTTTAGAAGTCGTGATACTTGCAACTAAAGTAGTAAGACAAGTTCCAATGTTTTCTCCCATGATAATAGGAATAGCATTTTGATAAGTTAAATAGTTAGACTCGGAAATAGTTTGTAAAATAGCAATCGTTGCCGATGATGATTGTAAGATAGAAGTTGTAATAATTCCAACTAAGATTCCTAAAATTGGATTATCAAATAAAAGTAACATCTTCTTAAACCAAGCATATTTACTAATCGGATTAAGACTTTTAGATAACATCATAAGACCTAACATAAAAATAGCAAAACCTATTAAAATATTACTTTTAACTGGTCTTTTTTTAAAAGAATAAATTAAACCTATTAATAAAAGAAGTGGAATATAAGTATTTAAATTAAATAACTTTAAAATATTACTTGAATTACTAATATTAAAAAATCCCACAAGCCAAGAAGTAATACAAGTACCAA
Organism: uncultured Bacilli bacterium; assembly: GCA_947629475.1. Taxonomy (GTDB): domain Bacteria; phylum Bacillota_I; class Bacilli_A; order RF39; family UBA660; genus RUG591. The sequence continues at coordinate 7,015 of CANRDV010000027.1, read as the reverse complement.
GATTAGCCCCCATCATAATTCCTAGTGAATTATGAAAACTAATTAAATTTGAATTAACTAAACTAACACTTCCAATGGTAACAATAGTTGAACTTCCAATTAACGAAGTAATAATTGTACCAAAGATAATTCCTTTTAAAGGAGTTTTAGTATATTTTTGTAAAATATCTTTAATTTTATCTTGATAAATATTTTCAAGAGAAGAAGAAAATAAATTAATACCATAGATAAATAAAAGAATACTTATTAAAAAATTAAATAATATAGTCATATTATTATTTATTAAAAAAATAAAAATTAATTCCAAAATTAAAAAGTTTACGTCAATTAGACAAATAATATTTGTCTTTTTTTGGAGTTTCGTATATAATACCTATAGAAGTTATAATTAGGAAGGAGATATTATTATAACTAGCGCCAGACCAATTAGGTTAACGAGGATTAATGTTATCGAGTTTTCGGCGGATGCATTAACGGGTAGTACTCGAGAGATATATTACAAAAAATAAAATTAAAATTATAACAAAAGATATATCAACTAGAAGGAGTTATTTATGTGTGGAATTATTGGATATAATGGGAAAGAAAATGCTATTCCTATTGTTATAGATGGATTAAAAAATTTAGAATATAGAGGGTATGATTCAAGTGGAATTGCCTATTTTCATAATGATAAAATTAAAATAATTAAAGAGAAGGGAAGAATAAGTGAACTTGAAAAGATATTAGATGATGATAAGTCTACTCTTTGTATTGGTCATACTAGATGGGCAACTCATGGAAAACCAAGTAGAGTTAATTCTCATCCTCATGCATCAGGAGAAATTACGATTGTTCATAATGGAATAATTGAAAATTATGCTTCTTTAAAAGAAGATTTAATTAGTAAAGGTTATAAGTTCTTAAGTGAAACCGATACCGAAGTTGCAGCAGCTATGATTGATTATTTATATAAAGAAGAAAAAAATAAATTAAAAGTTTTAGAAAAACTTGAAGATGTTTTAAGAGGTAGTTATGCTTTATTAATTTTATTTAGAGATGATAAAGATACTATCTATGCTCTTAGAAAGGGAAGTCCTTTAATCGTTGCTAAAAGTAAAACAGGTAACTTAGTTGCATCAGATATTCCAGCTATTCTAGATTATACTAAAGATTATTATTTACTTGATGAAGGAGAAATAGCTATAATAGGTAAGAAAGATATTAAATTTTATAGGGAAGAAAAGGAAATAAAGAAAGAATTATTAACTTTTAAATTTGATATAGGAAGTGCTAAAAAAGAAGGTTATAAACATTTTATGTTAAAAGAAATCTATGAGCAACCTAAAGTAATTAAGAATTATTTAGAACATTATTTAAATAATATGGATTTAATTCCGGATTTATCTTTATATGAAAAGATTCATATTGTTGCATGTGGAAGTGCTTATCATGCAGGATTGATTGGTAATTATTTATTTTCAGAATATGGTGATATTGAAGCAAGTTGTTTTGTGGCATCTGAATACAGGTATAAAAAGAACTTTATCAATGATAAAACTTTAGTTATTTTAATATCTCAATCTGGAGAAACTGCAGATACTATCGCATCTTTAAGACTTGCTAAGGAAAGTGGAGCTAAAACCTTAGGAATAGTAAATGTTGTTGGTTCAACTATTGCTAGAGAGTCAGACGAAGTAATATATATAAATGCTGGTTGTGAAATAGCCGTTGCCACAACAAAAGCTTATACTTTACAAGTTTTAACTCTTAGTTTATGTGCTTATAAATTAGGACTTATTAAAGGAAAAATTGATAAGCAACTTGAAAAAGAACTAAAAGTATCTTATAAGAATTTACCTAAAGAAATAGAAGAGATATTAAAACTTGATTATAAAAAATATGCAACTAAGATTGCTAAATCCAAAAATGTTTTCTTTATTGGAAGATTACTTGATTATTATATATGTGAAGAGGGTTCTTTAAAATTAAAAGAAATATCATATATTCATTCGGAGACTTATCCAGCTGGAGAACTTAAACATGGAACGATTTCTTTAATAGAAAAAAACACTCCAGTTATTGCTGTTATTACAGATAAAAAGATTGCTGAGAAAACAATTAGTAACATTAAAGAGACAAGAGCCAGAGGAGCTTATACTTTAGTGTTAAAACAAAAGGATATTGAAATATCTCATGATATCTATGATGATGTAATTGAAATTGAAGAATTAAGTGATTTAGTCTCATCAATTCTTACAATTGTTCCTTTACAAATGTTAGCTTATTATGTTGCAGATAGTCTAGGTTATGATATAGATAAACCAAGAAACTTAGCTAAAAGTGTTACTGTTGAATAAAAATTTCACTTCAAAAGTGGAGTTTTTTTCTTTACTAAATAGTAACTTTTTGATATAATATGCATGGAAGTGGTTAACTATGGAGTTAAAAGATGTAAAAGGGATAGGGAGTAAAAGTTTAGGTTTACTTAATAAATTAAATGTTTATACAATTGAAGATTTAGTTACTTATTATCCAGTTAGATATGATGTTTTAAGAAGAAGTGATTTAGATAATTTAGATTCTGATATGAAAATAATCATTGATGGAAAAGTTGAATCAATTCCTTTAGTAATTAGAATAAAAGCTGGTCTTAATAAAATGAATTTTAGATTAGCATCTAATGATAGAATCTTTGGAGTATCTATATTTAATAGAGCATTTTTAAAACAACATTTAGGAATTGGAACAAATGTAATTGTAATTGGAAAGTATGATAAAGTTAAAAATATAATAACAGCCAGTGATATAAAATTAGGAAGTCTTGGTAATACTCCAAAGATTGAACCAGTTTATCATTTAACAACTGGACTTACGAATAAAAATATTTCAACTTTTATTAACATGGCTCTTATGGAAGTAGGAAAGAATATCATGGATTATATACCTGATTATTTAGTTGAAAAATATAAATTTGCAACTAAGAGAATGGCTTTAAATATTATTCATAATCCAAGTGATATAGAAAAACTTAAAGAAGCTAAGATTAGACTTAAGTATGAAGAATTATTTGAATTTATGTTTAAAATAAATTACTTAAAGAAAGAAAATACTAAACAAGATGGACTTTCAAGAAAAATATTAAAAAAAGATATAACTAGTATTAGTAAGATATTACCTTTTAGTTTAACTAATTCTCAAAAAGAGGTAATCGAAGAAATTAGGGAAGATTTAAATAGTAGTAAACGAATGAATAGATTATTACAAGGAGATGTTGGGTCTGGTAAAACAATTGTAAGTATTATAGCTATGTATATGAACAATTTAAGTGGCTATCAAAGTGCTTTAATGGTTCCAACGGAGATTTTAGCAAGACAACATTATAATAATATTAAGAATCTTTTAGGAGATAGAGTTAAAGTTGAATTATTAACAGGTTCTATTTCGAAAAAAGATAAGACAAGAATTTATGAAGAACTTGAAAGTGGTGAAATATCAATTGTTGTTGGAACCCATGCTTTAATTCAAAGTGATGTTAAATATCATAATTTAGGTTTAGTAGTAACTGATGAACAACATCGATTCGGGGTTAATCAAAGAGAAAACTTAAAGAATAAAGGAATTAGTCCAGATGTTTTATATATGAGTGCAACTCCAATTCCTAGAACTTATGCAATGACAATTTATGGAGATATGGAAGTATCAACAATTAAAGAGTTACCTAAAGGAAGACAAGAAGTGACAACTCTTGTTAAGAATAATAAAGAGATAACGGAAGTTTTAAATTTAATGTATGAAGAATTAAAACTAGGACATCAAATATATGTAATTGCCCCTTTAATTGAAGAAAATGATAGTAGTAATTTAACAAGTGTCAATGAACTTAAAGATAAGATGAATTTAGCTTTTGGTAAGAAATATAAAATCGATTTAGTTCATGGAAAGATGCCTAGTAATAGTAAAGATGAAATCATGAATAAATTTAGTCAAGGTGAAGTTGATATTTTAATTAGTACAACGGTTATTGAAGTTGGAATTGATGTTAAAAATGCTAGTATGATGGTAATCTTTGATGCTAATAGATTTGGTCTTTCAACGCTTCATCAGTTAAGAGGAAGAGTAGGAAGAGGAGATATTAAATCAACTTGTATTTTGATATCTGAGCAAGATACTAAACGACTTGAAATCTTAAAAACTACTAGTGATGGTTTTAAATTAAGTGAAGAAGATTTTAAACTTCGAGGTTCAGGAGACTTATTTGGAACTAAACAAAGTGGTGATATGAGTTTTAAAATTGCAGATATAAGAGAGGATTATAAGATATTATTACAAGCTAATAAAGATTCTTTAGAGTTTTTAAATAAAGCATCAATTACTAATTTAAAGTTAAGAGATACTTTAATTAATAAAATTAAACAACAATAGTGTAAACTAAAAAAATATTTTAAGAATTTTGCAAGTTTATCTTGACTAATTTTAAAATTTATAATAATATTATGGTGTATGGTTAAACCATACATGCACTTACGGTTTTAGTGAGTGTATATTCAACCAAAACCCCCTGAAGTTCCCTCGAGAGAGGGAACGCTTTTTGTTTTATAAGGGTTTCTGAGGTTTTTAATTTTTTCTAGATACCAAGCCAGATACCAAAAACCTTTTTTCAGATACCAAATTTATTTTTTATTTAAGTTTATTTAAATACCTAGATTTAAATTATCTATGGTATTTTTTACATTAGTAAGATTATTTGGAAACATATGAGCATAGGTATCTAATGTTTCTTTAGTACTAGCATGTCCTAAATACTTAGATACAGTTGTTACTGGTTGTCCTGTATTTATTAAAAGTGATGCACAACTATGCCTAAAAGAGTGTAATGGAATTCTTCTAATATCTGCATTTTCAGCAATTCGTTTATTTATTCTATGCATCATACCAAATGTTAATGGATCTAATTCTCCAAAGATAAACCATTTTTCATTAAATCCATAGTATTTCTTTTTCTCGTTATAAAGATTTACTAAATCATTGTATAAAACATCAGTAAGAGGTAATGTTCTAATACTTTTAGAAGTTTTAGGTGGTGTTAATTCATAATATTTTTGACTATCTTTAACACTATTAGCTTGTTTAGTAATAGATACTAATTTATTATTCCAATCTATATCAGACCATTGAAGTCCACGACATTCACCACGACGTAATCCACAATAATATAACATTTCAAACATTGTCTTATCATTTAGATTAGTAGCACCAGTAATATATTTTTGAAATTCTTCAAAAGTATAAACATCTTTTTCTTCTTTCATCTCATTTGGATCTTTGAAGAATTCTATTTTCTTATAAAAACGCATTAAATTAATGTCATACATTTTCATACCCCAGTTAAGAATAATCTTAAGAAATTTTTGAATATCATTTCTACTAGAACATTTAATAGGTTTATCCCATAATTCTTGTTGAAATTTATGATATAGATTACCATCCATATCTTTTAACTTAACATTTTCAAAACTAGTAAAATATCTTCTTCTTTTTAAATATGTTTCCATAGTTCTTCTTCGAACTTTGTTTTTTTGTGATTCAATATATTGGTCGGTAAGAGTACCAAATGTCATATCCATATCTCCACCAAATTCAACTTTATTATTTAAAAATTCTCTTTCAGCATTCATCGCATCAAGTTTAGTTTTATATGCTTGTGAAAACTTCTTTTTCCATTTTCCACTCTTATCTTTTTCATTCCAATAATATTTATATTTACGACCATCTTTAGTCCATTGATTTTTAGGTAATTTATATATTCCCATATATCGTTCCTCCTTTGTTGGAATTTATAAATATACCAGTTCGTAACATTATTATTTTATCATACAAACGGTGATATTATAAATCATCTCTCTAAATCATTTTTTGATTTTGAATGTTTTTTTAAATAATCTCTTGTTGTATCAATAGCATAATCAATATCATTTGCTTCATACCAAGAATAAGGTATATGAAGAATCTCAAATATTTTAGAAGTAAGAGAGTATATCTTATCTTGAATCTTTTTCTTAAAACTCTTAAATTCATCTGCTAATTCTTCAAACTTATTCTTCCAAGTATTTATTTCATTATCTTTTTCAGAAATAATTTTCTTTTGATTAGCTATGATTTTATTTTGTTCTTTATAAGTTTTACCTGATTTAAAGTTATTAACTTCTTCAGTAAGTGTTTTAATCTCTAAATCTTTTCTTAAATTATCTTCAGCAAGTTCTTTTGAATAATTAGATAGATTATCAATATCTTCATCTTTATATTGCTTAATAAGACCTTTTTTAGCAGGATTTAAGATGTCTTTAGCAGTTTCTTTATCAACTTTATCAATAAACTCATTTTCACCCTTATTTACCTCTTTTAATAGTTGATTTTCCTTTTTAATTTCTTTATTTAAAGCATTTAGTTCTTTTTGTTGTTTCATAGCATTAGTTAAATGAGTTTTATCTCCACCAATTTCTCCTCTAAATAGGTTATAACCTTTAGATTTAATAAATTCGTTATAGTCATCTTGAAGTAGAGTATAAGAAGCATTGCCACCTTTTTGTTTCCAAAATTGATCTGAATTTAGAAATTTACCTTTAACAGTTTCATAAATATTTTTCCCGTTATCATCTTTCTTTTGAATAGGTACTAGTTTCTTTTCTCCCTTTTTATTGGTTATTTCATGTTTTAATTGATGACCATTTTCATCTAGTTCAAATACTTTTCTTTTAACTTCATTTACAACTGGAGTAAAGTAGATATGCATGTGTGGAGTAGATTCATCAAGATGTATGGCGGCATATCTAATATTTTCCTTACCAACATAATCGGCAATAAAATTAAGACTTTCATCAAAGAATCTTCTTATTTCAGTTGGTAATCCATGTTCTTCATCTATAATTACATGTCTAATTGGTTTGCCAGCATTATCCCCAGTTTTGTAAACTTCACCAGTATCTTTAAATTCCATTCCATAATGCTCAAAGAATTCTTGACCACTTGATATTAT
>CANRDV010000026.1 GCA_947629475.1 uncultured Bacilli bacterium | reverse complement strand
TTTTCAATATATGAAAAAACACCCTAAAAATTGATTTTAAGAGACTTTAGGTGTTTTTAATATAAAATATCAAACTAACTTAATTTTAAAAACTGTCCGTAGGTAAGGGGAGAGAGTAAAGTGATAGAAAATTGATATATATACTTGAAATCTCTCTTTTTTTTTGATATAATACATATAGAATATAGAGGTGTTTATGAAAAAAATAGTTAAATTGTGGTTAGTTTTGGTTTTAGTATTAGGATTTGGTATAAACGTATATGCTGTTGAAGATAATATACTTACTGCAGATGAAACAACTGAGGGTACTACTGATGGTACTACTCCAGAAGAAGAAAAAGAAGAAACTGGTAGTGAGACTACTCCTGAAACAGATGGTAGTGATACTGATAATGATAAAAATGATGATGAACCAGTTGTTAGTACTAAAAGTGATAAAGCTGAATTATTAAGAATTATTATTGATAATAATATTAAAGTTGAATGTAATTCTAAGAGTACTTGTGAAGTTAGTAATGAAGCAATTAATACTACGGTTAATACTGTTAATATTCAATATGAAATATCTGATAAGGCTACAATTGCTTTAGAAGATGGAACTGATATTACTAAGGGTGAATCTAATAAAAAACTTAATGATTCTAAAACAGAGTATAAAGTTATTGTTAAAGCAGAGGCTGGTAATACTGCAGAATATACAATAGTTATTAATAAAGTAGTTTTAAATACTGATGCTTCATTAAAAACTTTAATTGTAAATGGAGAAGAAGTTGCTTTAAAGAATGGAACTTTAAAATATAATGCAACTGTTAGTTATACAGCAAAATCTATTGAAGTTGAAGCAATCCCTAATAGTAATACTTCTAAAGTTGATAAAGCAACTAAGAATAAAATATCTTATGATTTTACAGGTGATAGTAAAGAAATTAAGATTAAAGTAACTAGTGAAGCTGGTGATACTAAAACTTATACAATTAATGTAACAAGAAGACCAGAAGAAGATGCTAGTTTAAAAGATATAACTATTGAAAATTATGAACTTGAATTTGATAAAGATAAAACGGAATATGAGGTATCTGTTTTAAAAGATGTAGAAAAACTTGAAATAAAAGCAACTCCTACTGATACAGATGCTGAAATTAAAATAGAAGGTAATGATAAACTTGAAATAGGTGAAAATAAAATAACTATTACTGTTACTAATGATGGAATGGTTAAAACTTATACAATTAAAGTTACAAAGTTAGATGAAGAAGATAAGAGTCTTGCTAATTTAGAGTCTTTAACGATAAAGGGATATGAATTAGATTTTAAAGAAGATACTTATGAATATGATTTAAAAATTGGTGATGATAATACTTTAGATATTGATTATAAAACAAAAAGTCCTGATGCAAGTGTTCAAGTAACTGGTAATATGGATTTAGTAAATGGAAGTATTGTTAAAGTAAGAGTTACTTATACATCTGGATTAACTAATGTTTATAGAATTAATATAATTAAAGATGAAGAAGTTGAAAAACCTAAAAATAATACTGCTAAAATAATTATTATAATTGCAATTATTTTAATCTTAATTGCTGCAGGATTACTTGTATTTATTCAAATTAGAAATAAGAAAAATAAAAATAATAAACCTAAAGATAAATCAGGTGAAGTTAAAAAAGAAGATAATATAACAACTGTTGATAGTAATGTTAATCTTGAAAAGATAGTAACTGCTAATCCTAGTGATGTTATATCAATGCCACCTGATGATGTAGAAGATATTATTTAATAAATAAGGAATGATTTTATGCTAAAGAAACTTGATAAATGCTTAGTTATATGTGTAATGTTATTATTAGTTATAGGATTAATTATGATATTCTCAGCTAGTAATGTTACAAGTTATATGAAATATTCAAAAAGTCCATATAACTTTTTCATAAGGCAATTTATCTTTCTTGTTGGTAGTTTAATCATTTCTTTTTTTATATTAAGATTTAAGACAAGACATTATTCTAAAATTGCTCCTTCAATGATGTTTGGAATTATAGGCTTACTAGTTTGTGTTCTTATTTATGGTAAAGTTTCTAATGATGCTAAAAGTTGGTTTAATATCTTTGGTGTTTTTACTGTTCAACCTAGTGAATTTGCTAAAGTTATAACAATTATTTTCTTTGCTTGTCATTATAGTACTAAGGATAATTGTAGTAGTTTATTTTCTGTTACTTACCCTTTAATATTAACAGTTATTGTTGCAGGATGTATGGCTTTACAACCTGATTTTGGAACGATGCTTTTATATGTTGGAATAGTTTTTATGATGTTTTTAGAAATACCAGTTAAGTTTAAATTAAAAAGAAATAGTGCTTTAATTACAATTTTAATTTGTGCTATTGCTTTAACTGTTTTATCAGTTATGGGAATTAGTATCTTCTCAGATAGACAAAAAGGAAGACTTGATTTTACAAAACCATGTGAAAGAATTTATTCAGATGGTAATCAAGTTTGTAATGGTTATATAGCAATTAATAATGGAGGATTATTTGGAAAAGGACTAGGTAATAGTACTCAAAAATATTTATATTTACCTGAGGCGTATACTGACTTTATCTTTGCTATTGTTGTTGAAGAATTAGGTCTTATTACTTCAATTGGTATTTTAGTATTACTATTCTTAGTATTATGGCGAATCTTCTTAATTGCTAAACGCAGTACTACTGCAAGGGGAGCCCTTATTTGTTATGGAGTATTTTGGTATATCTTATTCCATATAATCATTAATTTAGGTGGTTTATTAGGTTTAATGCCATTAACCGGAGTACCTTTACCATTTTTATCTTATGGAGGTTCTTACTTAATGTGTTTAGTTTCAAGTATTGCTTTAGTCTTAAGAGTAGACTATGAAAATAAAACTCCAAATGCTATTTAATAAGGAATTACTTTAATTCGACAATTTAAATAACAATTATAACTATTAAAGTTTGATTAAATAAATAATTATTTGAAAGGAAAAATAGATGAAAAAATATATTTTAAATTATATAAAAGAATTAGAAAATAAAATAAATAATAATTATAAATTTACAAGTAATGATATAAAAGAAATAAAATATAAAATAGAAAATTTTAAACATGAAAGATTAATTCATTTATTAGTAACTTTATTTTATGCTTTATTTGTAATTAGTTTTATCTTTTTAAGTATTTTCTTTATTTATTTTATTATACCTTGTTTTATTTTAATAATTTTCTTATTCTTTTATGTTAAACATTATTTTTTCTTAGAAAATAGTGTTCAGTATTTATATAAATTATATGATAAAATAAAAAAAGAACATTAAGTTCTTTAGTTCATATTGGTTGTCCTAGTTAGGTTCGAACTAACGCTCGTGGAGTCAGAGTCCACTGCCTTACCACTTGGCTATAGGACAATTTATGAATATATTTTAACACTAAATATAAAATAATACAATACTAAAAATTTTGTAAATTGCTTGACAGTAATATAAATATTTGATATATTAAGGGCGATTTAGGGATAAAAAAGGAAAAATATAATTTATGAAAAACTTCTTAATTAAATTAATTAAACTATATCAAAAAACACCAGGTCATTTTCACTCTGCTTGTAAATATTATCCAAGTTGTTCTAATTATACAATTGAAGCTATCAATGAATATGGAGCTTTAAAAGGAAGTTTACTTGGAATAAAAAGAATTTTAAAATGTAATCCTTTTTCTAAAGGAGGGTATGACCCATTAAAAAAATAAACTGTCTATTCACTATAGACAGTTTTATCAAATGTATGTTCTTTAGTATCTAATTCTAATAACTTACTATCAGATATTAAGAAGAAACTATCTTCAAGAATATCTTTACCATCACTTGTAATTGGGTCATCCCAAGTTAAATCTAAATTATACCAATTATTATCTAAATAAACATAATTCCAAATATGATTATCACTTGAAATACGATAACTCTTGACATTAAACTTTTCTAAGAATAACATCATACTATCTGTATAACCACCACATAAAGCATAACCTTCAATTAAAGCCCCATAAGCAGTATCTGATTTATATTTAATAATATTATTATCACTTCTTGCTTGGTCATACTTAGTATTATTAATTATATAATCATGAATAACCTTAATTTTTTCTCTAGTTGTCATATTATCATTTATATACTTTTTTATAATTTCATCAACTTTATAATCAATTATTAATTTCATTTCTTCAGTATAATTCCTATTTATCTTTAAAGTAATCTTTCCATTTTTACCAAATCCTGTTTCTAAATCTTTAAAACCATTATAAGGATGAACAAAATTATTAATATTCGAAATAGTTACTTGACTATTACCAATATCTTTAACATCATCAATACAACTTTCATAATCAGGACTACAATAAAAAGTAAAATTACTCATACCACTATTAATAACAGTATAATAAATATTTAAAATATCTTGTTTATTATGAGGTGTAAAATTAGTAGTATTTGAAACATAATTAAAATTATAATCTCGATAATTACCATTTTTAACTAAAGTTGTAGCAACTCTATCGTTTTTTACAAAGTATTTATTATAATAACTAATTATTTCATCTTTATAATGAAACGATATGAAAAAAATAAAAATAACAACTAAAATAAAAACTATTCTTTTCACTTCGCATCACCCAACTTTATTTTATCACAAAAATAAAAAAATAATACAAAAAAAGTAACAATTTTTGTAAAATTTTGTTACTTTGTTAAATTGTTTACAGATTTTTGTAATCTAGACTTAAGTCTTGCAGCTTTATTTGGATGAACAATATGAACATCTTGAGCTTTATCAATATTCTTAAAAGTTGTATTTAGTATTTTGCTAGCTTCATCTTTATTACCTTCTTTAATAGTTTTTTCTAACTTCTTTATAGAATTTTTCATTCTAGAATCTACTAAAACGTTTTCATTACATTTTCTTTCGCTAGTTAAAACCCTTTTTTTAGCACTTTTTATATTTGGCATTTCCTCACCTCTTTCTTAAAACACATATATAATAACAAATTTTTACCTAAAAAGTCAATAATAATAGTAATTTTTTTAAAATTATCCATACTATTTATGGTGATTTTATGCATAAAGTTGATTTATCTAAGTATAATATGCGTTCAGATTTAATAATTGAAGATAATTCTTTAGATTTTATAAAAAATAGTTATCAAGAAAATAATATTAAAGTAGATTATATTCATTTAGATAAGAATAATAATTTAAAAAAGAAAAAGGGAGATTATATTACTATTAGTTTTGATGATATAACTGATTCAAGTAATTATAATAATGTTTTAAATATTTTAGTTAAAGAATTAAAAAGAATATTTGAATTAACTAAGATTAAAGATAATGATAAATGTTTAATAATTGGTCTTGGTAATAAAAATTCAACTCCAGATGCTCTTGGTTATGAAACTTTAAAGAATATAATTGTAACAAGACATTTATATTTATTAGGTGATGTTTCCAAGAAATTTCGTAATATTTCAATATTAGAACCTAATGTTTTAGGTAATACAGGAATTGAATCTAAAGATGTAATTATAGGAGTAATAAAAGAAACTAAACCTGATTTTATTATAGCAATTGATTCTTTAGCAGCTCTAAATATTGAAAGATGTCAAAAAACTATTCAAATAACTAATACCGGTATTAATCCTGGTTCTGGAATAGGTAATAATCAAGGTGAAATATCCAAAGATACTATGAATATTCCTGTAATTGCAATAGGTATTCCAACTGTTGTATCAAGTGCAGTTATAGTAAATGATACTTTAAATTATTTAATGCAAAAAATAAGTTATCATAAAAAGAATTATAAAAAAGATAAACTAATACCTAGTTATAATATTAATTATTTAAAAGAAAAAGATAACTTATCTAATAGTGAAAAACAAGAATTACTTGGAATAGTAGGTACTTTAAGTGATAAAGATAGAAATGAATTAATATATGAAGTTTTAAATCCTATTGGTTATAATTTAATAGTTACTACTAAAGAAATAGATTTTATAGTTGATAAATTAGGTAAATTATTAGGAGAAAGTTTAAATAAATCTTTAAATTTCTAAGAACTTATTATATAATAGATATATAATAAGAGGTGAGTTATGAATAGGAAAGGTTTTACAACAGTTGAACTTTTATTAACTATGATATTAGTTATGATAATTATGTCTACGATTACAAGTGTTACATATGCTTATCGTGATAGAAGTACTTATGAAGATATTTTAACTAATATAACTAATTATAAAAATAATGTAACTAAAGTTATCTATGATGATATTTTAACTACTACTCAAGATGATAAAATTATATCTATGAGTAAAGTAAGTAATACTAATTATACTTTTAATACTTCAACTACTAATAATAAATATTCTTTAATAATTATAGATGAACCTAATAAAAAAGGAATTGCTTATGGTGAGGCTAGTAATTTAGTTGAATATATAATTCCTGGTTCAGATGAGGGATTAATTGAAATAGAACCTGATAATTCTTTTTATGCTAATACTGCAACCAATGTTTATAGTTTTGAATTAGTTTTTCATCATCGAACCCTTGATAAATCTTTTAGTATTAAGTTTACTATATCTTAAAATTTAAAATTAAAAATACTAAACTACTAGAAATTATTGCATGTATAACTCTTGCTATAAAATAATCTTTATATTTTAATTTATAATCACTTAATAAACTAAATACTTGCATATGAATACTAATTCCTCCAAAAGAGATAAAGAAAGTGATAATACTTGCTTTTAATATTAAAGGGATAGTGGTATTAGAAATATAATAAATTCCTTGAGTCATTTCTAATATTCCACATAATAAACTATTTATATTATTATTAAAAGGAAAAGTTACTTTAATTAAAGAAGTTATAATCATAAAGAAAGTAATAATACCATAAAGTAAAAATAAAATCTTAATTGTATTTAATATTGAATTAGAAAGACATTTAACAAAACTATCTTTCTTTTTATTATTAATTTCAATATAATCTAAATTAATATAATAATTTCTATTAATAATACCTATAATAACATTAGTTAGATAATGAATAATAAGAATTAAAATACCAATTGTTTTATTACCTAAAAAATTAATACCAATACTATTAATTATAAATAAAGGATTAGAAAAATGGGTAAATAACAATAATTTATTTGCTTCATTACTATTAATAACTTTATTATCTAATAAACTTTTAATATATTTACTATTACTTGGAAATCCACTTAAAATAGAAAGTAAAAAAACAAAAGAAGTTTCTTTTTTAATTTTAAATAACTTTGAAATTAAGTTACCAAATAGTTTTTCTATATAATAAATAATATTATAATTAAGTAATAAATCAACTATAATATAAATAGGTAAGATAGTTGGTACTAAATTATAAAACCAAATAGAGGTACTATTAATAATAGTATTAATAACAATATCTGAATTAATAAATGTTAAAAATAGAAATATTAAAATAATTAAAACTGTAAATAAATTTAATTTTTTCTTCATAATTATCCTTTTTTTTGTTATAATTAAGTAGGTGATATAATGTTTAATAAAATATATGAAAAAATAAAAAAATTTATTAAAGAAAATTATAAAGAAATATTAATATATTTAGTTTTATTAATAGTATTAACTTATCATTTACCATATTATATTTTTGTAGGTGGTGGTACTATTGATTTAGAAAAGAGAATAGAGTTAAAAAGTAATGAGGAAGGTAGTTATAATCTTGCTTATGTAAAACAAATAAATGCAACTATACCTACTTATTTATTAAGTTTCATATTACCTAAATGGGAGTTAGAGAAAGTTAGTAGTTATACAGTTGATGATAGTGAAACATTAAGTGATGTTAATAATCGGGAAAGATTATATTTAGAAGAAGCTAATTCTAATGCTATTATAAATGCTTATAAATTAGCAGGTAAAAAGATAGATATTAAAAGTAATGATTATAAAGTTATTTATGTAAGTGAGGATAGTGATACAAATATAAAAATAGGAGATACTTTAGTAAGTGTAAATGGAGTTTCTCTTAATAATAATACAGAATATAAAGAATATTTAAGTACTCTTAAGGTTGGAGAAAAATTAGATGTTAAAGTAAAAAGAAATGATAAAGAAGTAAATTGTTATGCTAAGTTAATTGAAGTTGATAATGAAAAAGTAATAGGTCTTTACTTAGTTAATATATATGACTATGAGGTAGAACCTGAAATTGAACTTAAATTTAAATCAAATGAATCAGGTCCAAGTGGAGGCTTTATGTTATCTCTTGCAATTTATGATAGATTAATAAGTGAGGATTTAACTAAAGGAAGAAAGATAGTTGGAACCGGAACGATTGATGCCGTTGGTAATGTTGGAGAAATCGGGGGAGTTAAATACAAATTAATGGGAGCAGTTCATGATAAAGCTGATATTTTCTTTGTTCCAAAAGAAAATTATCAAGAAGCAATTGATACAAAAAAGAAGTATAATTATAAAATTAATGTAGTAAAAGTTGAAAAATTAGAAGATGCTATTAAATATTTACAAGAAAATAATTAAAAAATGAAAATTTTGATTGTTATTTTTTAAGTTTTGGTGTAATATATAAACAGGTGAATTTGAATGGGGAATTTAGTAATCTTTTATGGAAGAAATCGTGATATTTCAAGAATAGTTAGTAATTATCGAAAAACTTATCGAGCAAATGTTTTAGAAATAGAAACTGAAAATAATTTTAACTTTTTTGATAAAATTAGTAATGATAAAACAAAAGTTATTTTAAAAAGAATAAATGTTAATTTAAAAAATTATGATAATATAATATTAATAACTAATTTATGGCATAATCAAGTACCTTCACCTGTTATTAGGTTTTTAGAACAACAAACGGGTAATATTAATAATATAATTTATGTTTTATATAATAAAAATAAAGAAGATAAACCAAGTGAATTTGATAAAATAGATAAAGTTTTAAATTTAAGAAGAGAAAAAGCTTATTTTGTAACGTTAAAGGGAAAGGATATACATGTTAGAGTATATCAATAAATTTAGGGGTGTAGTATGAAAAGAAAATTTATTTTAATTATTTTAGTTTTTATTTTAAATTTATTATGGGTTAATGCTATTTCAGTAACAAATGAACTTGCAGCAACTCATGACTTTGTTATTCAAACTAGTAAGAAAACTAATTTACAAAATAATCCTTTGATGGAAGATTTGGATGTAATGCTTAAAACTAATCTTTCATATGAAGGAGAAGATGCTGTTAAAATAGGGCATAAAATAGATAACTTTTTAAAAGATAAACTAGAAGGAAAAGGAGAAGTTATATCTAAATATGCAATTAATAGTAAACTAAATCCTTATTTAGTTGCTAGCATGATTATTGAAGAATCAGGATGTGATTCTGAATGTAGTTTTTTAGTTAATAAATGTAATAATGTTGCTAAGTTATATTATAATGAAAATAACTTAGCTGAAAAATCTTGTCTTGGTGGATATTATCAACAATTTGATTCTGTAGATTCTTCAATAAGAAGTTATGTTAGATATATTAAAGAAAATTTTTATGATAAAGAATTAACTAATTTAAATGATATATATATAGTTTATAAAAAAGATGTTAGATGGTTATTTAGAGTTAATCAAAGAATGGATAATATAAAAAAATCAACTCCTTATACAGGTTGATTTTTAATTTAGTTTAAATTTAATAGATAAATTAGGATATTCTTCATCCATTTTCATACCATCACTTAATTCAAATTCTTTATATAAATATAAATCTTTTTTATTATCTATATATAATTTTAAACTATTAATATCTAGTCCATCATATTCTAATATTTTTAAATAATCATTAAAGGAAGTAGTAATATCTAATAAATCATTATTAAGTTCATATTCATAAAAATTATTAAATCTTTCTAAGATAATTGAAGTAATATCATTTAAACTAACATTATATTTATTTAAAATATCTTGGTTATTTATTAAAGTATGAGTATTAGTATCAATATTATAAGTTTTATATTCAAGATATGCTAAATCATCATCAGTTTCATAACTAATATTAATTGCAACTGATAAAATATTATCATTTAAACTAGCTTCATAATCTATTACTCCATCTTGAAAACAGGTTCTAAGTAAAAAGTTATACATTATTTCTTCATTTATTTTATTATAAGTTTCATTATTTAAATTAAAATAAGGAATTTTATTATTTTCTAAAGCATAATCTAAATCACAAGAATTATCGTTTAATTTAATATCACCTTTTTTAATTCTAGATACATAAGAAGAAATTAAGACATTATTATTATTTTTTTTATTATTAGTAAGAATAGATAAAATAATTAATATAATAATAATACTTAATATAATAAAGATAATTTTTTTATGGTTAAAAATATATTCTTTCATAACTACTCCTTAATATTTCTTTAAATTTAATGGTTCAATATGCCAATCTTCTTTGTATGATGCATTTAGAAGAGGGAAAGTTAAGCCATATTCTTTAGCATGTTCATGAGCCCATTTCATACCAGGACAATTTTTGTAATTTCTTCCACTTCCACATTTTGTAGTTGCATTTTTATAAAAATCTACATCACTTGCTATTCCCCAACCATGATTAGACCTTCCAGGTTTAGCAGCTCTTCCAGGTTCAGCTCTTGCATAGAAACTAGTTTGATAACTATAACTTCTACAACCTTGATTAGAATAGTTTATATTATAACCTGCTTTTTTTAAACCTTCTCGAAAATTTTGTAACATAGTCCAAAAGTAATTATTATATCCATATTTATTATTATAACCTTTCTTTTCAGGATGGTCTCCGGGACAATCACGTCCTGAATAAGTACTTTTATTCCCAGAACGATACTTTGGAGCATAGAAAACACCATTTTTAATATAAACATGATTTTGTTTATTCATATCAGTTGTTGTATCACTATAAGTACTACCACCACTATTAGCACTTTGATTTCTTTTTATATTTTCTTCTTGCATTGCTTTAAGTTTAGCACTATTTAATTGACTTTCAAGTAAGGCTTGTTTACGATTTTCTTCTTCACTTTGAGCAAGTTTTAAATCTTCTTCTTGTTGTAGTTTATTAGCAAGTTCAATTGATGCTTCACTATAACAACTAGCAAAGTTTGATGATGTAGTATTAATAGAAAAAATATCAAATATATAATTAATTAAAGTAGGAATAATAAAAACTAAGAAGGCAGCAAAAAGTCTAGTTCCTATTTTTTTTAAATTATTATTATCTTTCCCAATAATTAAGTTTTTATATAAATCAATAGTAATCATAATAATTAAACCAATTGGTATTACAAATTTAATAATATTAATCGAAGTTTTAAATAAATATAATGTTCTTACAATTAATGGATTATTACACATAAAATGATTATAGGTAAGGCTTTGGTTCTGTTGCCTCTGCCTTTTCCCCAATCCTACACCGTACGGGATTATTTCTAATCATACGGCGTGCCATCCATTCTAGTCTTTAAAATTTACTCAATGTAACTTAAAGATTAGTACGCTATAGATGGCAGATTGTTCTCCTTTCTTATATTATTTATTTTCTCTAGTTGTTTACTGGTTATACCAGTTATCATTCTTTCTATTTCAACCACATCCTCTACATTTTTTAATTTTATTAAATTAAATACTTTACTTTCCACAAGTATTATATTATCATACTTATTAGAGAATTTGCAATCATGTTTTCTAATAACATATATGCTATTAGCAGTCCAAAATTCATTTCCTGTAATGTAACTTTTTCCTAGTTGTCCACAGAATCTTGGTATAACATTATCGTTTAGTTCAACCGATTCTTCCAGTATTGGTACTGCAAGTATTTGGTCTATTACAAACTCATTGTAAATTCCTAATTGTTTGTGGAAATTTTCTCTAGATGTTTCCTTATAGAAATTGAAATTATAATTATGTCTCGTTCGATAGTCGTATTCAATTCTTTCTATAGGAATTATCGGTTGCCCTCGGATTAATGGTAATTTCTTATCAGTTCCGTACTTCTTAATTACAAAGTCAGAACCATTAATTACCTTATATTCGAGACAATCTTTAAAATTCCATCCCAAATAACTACTGATAATCCATCCAATTTGTTTAAGGTCTAGACTTATCATTGTTGCTTTGTCATAATAATTATGTATTCCCTGCACTATGGCATTATATTTTTCTATTTCCTTTTTACAATTATTTGGATTATTTTTATTTAATTTTACTATCTTTATTTGCTTTTTAACTTTTTCTTTGCAATTAGTAATTGCTTTATCTGTCATGTGACTTACTATGTGATATTTGCCATTTTTCTCTTTGATTTTTATTTTAAGACCTAGAAATACGGAATAGTTTCTTTTTAAATTAACTATCTTTGTTTTCTCTTCACTTACTTCAAGTTTTAATCTTTTATTTAGCCACTCTGTTGTAGTTTCTAGCATGTATTTGGCTGTTGCATAATTTGGACATAGTATTTTAAAATCATCGGCATATCTTACAAAACGAATTCCTTTGTCTTTTTTACTATCAAGCCACCAATCTAATTCATTTAGATAGATATTTGCTAACAAAGGTGACAATACTCCGCCTTGTGGTGTTCCTTTTTCAGGAATACCTACTCCAAAGATTTCTGCTTTAAGCATTGTTGAGATTATTGATATTAATCTTTTATCTCTTATTCCAAGCGTCCATAGTTGTTTCAATAACTTTCCATGGTTTACATTATCAAAGAAGCCTTTTATGTCTATATCTACCACGAAGTATAATTTTTCGTTTATGATGTAATTTAACATTTGGGCTATTACTCGATGACAACTTCTACCTTTAATAAAGCCATTACTATTATTATGAAATTTAGCACTTGTTATTGGGTCTAATACTTGATATATTGCTTGCTCCATTATTTTATCATCTGGTTCTTTGATACCTAAATATCTTATTTTCCCATTTGATTTTGGTATCCCAACTCTTTTAATTTTACTTGGTTGGTACTTTGCAAACTTTGTTTTCAATATTAGTAAATAGTATGCTAATTTCATATTTGCAATTTGTATTAGACTTTTACCACTCAATCCTGGGGTGTTACTTCCTTTGTTTCCTTTTAGATTTCTGTATGCTAATCGTAGGTTGTTAGTTTCTGTTATTCTATCAGTTAGGTCATAAAAGTTATCACCTCTTGCAGATTTTTTGTATAGGTAATCAAATTCTTCTTGCTTTCGATAGTACTCATTATTTCGTAGTTGTTTGTTTACCGCTAACTCATCTTTCAAAGTCAACCAGTACATCTCTGCCTTATGTTTTTCTTAGTCTTACGAACCTTTGATGTTACTTCTTTCTATTTTTAAAGACTATATGGACTAGAACCTTTCCCTCCACCTCTTATTATCAAGGTTTCTTTGGTACTTTGGCACCGCTTTCCTCCAGATTAAGTTAAGTTATAGTTTCCTTTTCCTTAACAATGCCGTTATCGCAAAGTAGTTGCTCTTGCATTCTGGGCTTAACTTGTTCCGATAAGATTATCTTTTCATGTATGCTTTTAGATTTCCTCTGTGAGCCTGCTAGATTTATAATGCCTTTAACATTATATGGTATTTCATCGGAAGTTTTTTACTTTACCACACTAGCGACACCATGTCTTTATAACATTCTTGTGTCATATAGCATTTCTACTATTTCGATTTTAGACCCTTTCATTCGAGTGTTCGTCAGTCTTCGCTATTACTAGTTCAACATTCTAATCATGAGCATTTTATAGACCACCGACCTATCAACTACATTATATACCTCTATATAACTTTCCTTTGTATTTCTACAGTTAGGGTAGTTTTCAGCCGACTTTGGCGAGCTCCTGCACCAATACATCACTACTAATGTATCAGCACATCACAGTTTGTATGGAAGGCATTTCCAAGCGTTACCTTGTCATTCTACCTTTCATCTTATCAGTTGTAAGTCTTCTTACTCCAAACTTTTCATTTGGAAACAATTCACACATCACCAATTTAATTTTATCAAAATAATGAATAATTGTCTATATTAATTTAGGAATAAAAAAATAAAAAAAGTACTTCCCAAAATTAGAAAAACGTGATATGATTATAAAGAAGGTAGAAGGTGACTAATATGATAGGTAAAAACAATAATTATATTATAACTGATACAAATGTAATGATAAATTCTACCTCTCCAAAGTATGTTAACAATATGTTAACTATGGGGGGGGACTACTAAATAAGTATCTTTTTAACCATATATTAAAAGAGTAAACACATATCATAGTATTTATACTATGCTTTTATGTGTTTTTATATTTTAATGGAGGTTAAAAAAATGAAAAGAAATAGAAAAGAAATATTTAGTATAAAAAAATTAAAAATATTTTTATTTGTATTAGCATTATTAAATATAATGAATATAGTAATCTTAATTGGTAGAAATCAATCTTATGCTTTTTTTAGAAGAACAGTCTCTTCTAAAAGAATAATAGAGATACATGTTGCAAGTGAATTTCCTAAAAAAGATTTAGCAAGTGCTTTAAAAAATCAAATAACAAGTCATACAACAGAAGGAGTTAATCTAACTGTAGAAGATGAAGATGGAACAATCTATTTATCAGGAACCAATGACCAAATAAACTTCAATTATGTTTGGTACTCAGGAAAACTATGGAGAATAACAGCCATAAATCCAGATAATACAATAAAAATGGTAACACAAGATGCAATAACAGCAATAAATTGGGGAGAATATAAAACACCTCCAACCTATGAAGGTTCATGGATATATCAATGGTTAAATGAAGATTTCTTAGATACACTTGAAAATCAAGAAAATATAATAGTGCAAGATGCCAAGTGGTATGCAACAGCAGATAATAGTTCAACACCAGCAAAACCAACAGGAGCAACAATAGACGGAAAAGTAGGATTATTAAATGCGTATGAATACTATCAAAGTTATAAAAACTTAGGTACTATTAGTGACTCTGCGGCATATGGTAGTGGATATTTAAATATCGGATACGTATGGTGGTTAATGACACCATATAGTTCGTTCGTCCGGAACGTCGGCGACGATGGTATCCTCTTCTACAGTTCGCCGTCTTCGGATGCGCCTGGGGTCCGTCCATCCGTTAATCTAAAATCTGATATCAAAATATCAGGAGGAGCAGGGAAAAGAGAAAATCCATATCGAATAGAAGGAGATAAGATTGTCGCCAAAGTAGATGATAAACTAAATAGTAGAGTAAGTGGAGAATATGTAAATTTTGATGGAAAAAAATATCGAATAGTAGGAATAGAAAATGACACAACAAAATTAACAAGTGTAGATTATGTAAAAAGTGGAAGTTCAGTAATGAAAAAGAACTTTTCAAGTTCAAATAGTTATGTAAAATATGGAGGAACCGGAACAACAAGTACAAGTTATTGGGCAGGATATTTGAATGATACAACAACAAGTGGATGGTATGGAAGAATAAGTGCTGAATATAAAAATATGTTAGTGCAGGGAACATACTATTTGGGAACAGTAGGAAGTAATACAAGTTATAAAAATTCAATATGCAGTGTAAGCAACACAACAGATACAACAAAAGAATGCAATAGGCTAAGTGGTAGGTCTGCATGGACAGGATATGTAGGATTACCACGAGTAGGAGAAATGTTCTCGGCGCAACTAGGAGAAGGTTCTTCATCATCAAGTGCTATGTGGTTAATAACGCCAGAGAGCAGTTCGGACGTCCGGAACGTCTTCAACACTGGTCTCCTCTACCTCTATTCGCCGTCTTCGACCGCGACTGGCGTCCGTCCATCTATTAATCTAAAATCTGATATCTTAATATCTAGCGGAGAGGGTACCCTTGAAATTCCTTACGAGATAAAATGTGATAGTTGTAGTTGAAAAAATTAAATAATTGCATCTAGTATGTAAAACATACTAGATTTTTTAGGAAAAAAATGGTATAATCTTGTTGGAAATGGAGATGGAGTAGATGAAACTTAAAACAGTAGCATTAGTTGGTAAACCTAATGTTGGGAAGAGTACTTTATTTAATAAGTTAGCAAGAGAAAAAATATCCATAATTGAAGATACTCCGGGTGTAACAAGAGATAGAATATATAGAGAAGTAGATTATCTTGATTATAAATTTAATTTAATAGATACAGGTGGTATTGATAAGAGTGATTCCGATTTTAATGATTTAATTGAAATACAAGTTAATATTGCAATTAATGAGGCTGATGTAATAGTATTTATAATAGATTCTAAAGAAGCAATAAGTGAAAATGATAAATATCTTGCGAATATCTTACATAAAAGTGGTAAGAGAGTAATTGTTGCATTTAATAAAATAGATAATAAAGAAAGTTTAGTTCATAAATTTGATTACTATGAATTAGGATTTAGTGAATATATTGAAATAAGTGCCGAACATAGTGTTGGGATTACGGAACTTTTGGATATGATAGTTAAAGATTTTCCTAAATATGAAAAAGAAATTGATGATAATAGAATAAAAATATCTTTAATTGGAAGACCTAATGTAGGTAAAAGTAGTTTAGTAAATAGCATTCTTGGAAGTGATAAATTAATAGTATCAGATGTTGCTGGGACAACGAGAGATGCTGTTGATACAATATTTCGATATAACGATAATGAATTTGTAATAATTGATACAGCGGGGATGCGTAAACGTGGTAAAATTTATGAAAATATTGAAAAATATAGTTTACTTCGAAGTTTAAAAGCCATTGATAGAAGTGATATCTGTTTACTTGTAATAGATTACTTAGATGGCATTAAAGAACATGATAAACATATAGCCGGAATTGCCCTTGAAAAAGGGAAAGGATTAATTATTGTTGTTAATAAATTTGATAATGGTACTGAAAAAGAAAAAAATGATTTTATAAAATTAATTAGAAGTGAATTTCAATTTATTCCTTATGTTAATATAGTATTTGTAAGTGCTTTATACAAAAAAAGAATACATTTAATCATGCCAGAGGTATTAAAAGTATATGAAAATATTAATAGAAAAATTCAAACAAGTGTTTTAAATGAAGTAATTAGTGATGCCTATAACTTAAAATTACCTCCATCATATAAAGGAAAAAGATTAAAAATATATTATGTAGTTGAAGATGATATAAGACCACCTAAATTTACATTCTATGTTAATAATAAAAACTTAGTTCATTTTTCATATTATAGATATTTAGAAAATAAATTAAGAGAAAATATAGAACTTGAAGGTACCCCAATTATTTTAAAATTTAAAAATAGGAGAGATTATGATAATTAAAAATGATTTTTTTAATAAAGATAGAGATTATTTAATGAAAGAAAAAGAAGGATTAATTAAATCTGTTGAAAAACTTGATAAAAGATTTAAGAATAATGAAATAGATAGAGAAAAGTTTTTAGAACAGAATGAAATTTTTGCTAAAAGACATGAAGAGATAAATAAAAAAATAGAAAAATTAGATAGGAAATAAGAAACTTTCATATAATAATATGGGAGGTTTTATGAACGATAATTTGTTTAAAAGGGTTGAAAAGAAAACTAGTATAAATAAAGATACAATAGTTAATCTTGCAAATAAGTTAAAGAGTAATAATTTTAAAGATGAGAAGGTATTAAATGAAGTAATTGATGAATTATCTGTTTTAACAGGAAAAGAAATAAGCAATGAAAAAAAAGAAAAGATAATTAAAGCAATTAAGAATGATAAAGTACCTAATGATATAGAGAATAAATTTTAAGGAGTTATATATGAAGAAATGTACGGTTATTATTAATCCTAATAGTGGTAAAGGATTAAATGAAGGAAAAGTTGTTGAATTTCAAAAAATATTATATGAATATGGATATGATGCCAGAATTATCTTTACTCTTTATAGACATCATGCTGAAGAGATTATAAGTAAATTAGATAATAATATTGATTTAGTTATATCAGTAGGGGGAGATGGAACTTTTTCTGAAGTAATGAATGGAAATATGAAAAGAGAAAAGAGATTAGTTCTTGCCCATTTACCGGTTGGTACAGCTAATGATATAGGGCATATGTATGGACTTGGTAATAATTTAATAAACAATTTAAAATTAATTCTTGAAGGAGAAGTTAAAGAAATTGATATTGGATTAATTAATAACCACGCATTTACTTATGTTGCATCCTTCGGAAAATTCATGGATATTCCTTATAAAACACCACAAGAATTAAAGAAAAGAATAGGGTATATGGCTTATATGATAGAAATAATTAAAAGGGCATTCACAAGAATACCTAAACATGATATAACTTTTACAATAGATGGAGTTAAACATAAAGGAAAATATACATTTATATTAATTTCTAATGCTAATCGAATAGCAGGTATTGATAACTTTTATAATGATATTAAATTAAATGATTATAAATTTGAAGTAATGCTTTGTAGTTTAAAAAAGAAAATAGATATTTTAAAAGCAATTTATACTTTAAAAACTAGTGATATATCTTATGTATCTGGTATTGAAACTTATAAGTGTAGTAAGATGGAAATTGTTTTTAAAGATAAGGATAAAGCTTGGTGTGTTGATGGAGAAGAATTTGAAGATAATAAGAATGATTATGATATTAGACTTCAAAAAGGAATAAAAATGTTAATTCCTAAAGAAAATATAGATAAACTTTTTAACTAGAAAATTAGTATAAAAAGTTTTTTTAAGTTAGGCAACAAAAATGATTGAATTTTAAAAATAATTATGATATAATGTAGGAAGAAGTGAGGGGATATATATGTATACTGATTATACTGATGAAGATGATAGTGAATATAATGAGTATTATAATGATGAAAATGGAGGAGATAATAACATTGATAAAGACAAGATAAAAAAGATTGCTTTTTTTGTTATTGCCTTTGTTATACTAGTTGTGATAATTATAGTGATTGCTAAAGCATGTTCAAATAAAAAGGAAAATCCATCTGCGAATAATCCACAATTAACACCTTCAATTATATTGAATAGAGAAAGTTATTCATTAGAGGTTGATGAAGAGATAGAGATTTATGCAGATGTCGTAAATGCTGGAATTGCTAGTCCTATTGTTGCATGGCAGACTGAAGATAGTACTGTTGCAACTGTTGAAGATACAAGTGATGGTAATGCTGTTATTAAAGGTATTAAAGAAGGAAAAACAACTATTGTTGCGGTTTATCGGGAAAATGGGAAATTATATACCAATAGATGTGAGATAACAGTAACTTCTAAAGTTGTTGAAGCAACAAATATTAATATTGTTCAAGAAAATATAAGATTAGCTAAAGGAAAAGATATCTTATTACAAATAAAGGTAACACCAGCTGATGCGAAAGTAGAAGCATTTGAATTCTCAAGTGATAATTCAAGTATTGCAAGTGTTGATGAAGATGGAAGAGTATATGCTCTTAAAGCTGGAACAACAACAATTACTGCTAAAACTTCAGATGGAAAATTAAGTGATTCAATGACAATTACAGTTGTTGATAACACTCAAACACCTACAGTTATTAATCCAACGGGAGTACAATTATTAGGTTTATCAAATGGATTAAAAGTTGGAGGTACAGCAGAAATTAAAGCATCAGTATTACCAACAAATGCTACTAATAAAACTTTAACTTGGAAGAGTTCAGATACTAATATTGTAAAAGTTGATTCTAATGGTAAAGTAACTGGTGTTAAAGCTGGTAAAGCAACAATTACTGCAACAACATCAAATGGAATATCTGGAAGTATTGAGATAACGGTTGAGTCTAATACAGTTCCAGTAACTGGTATTACCATAAATGGTGAAACAGTAATGAGTGTTAAAGTTGGAACAGTAAAACTTATAAGTTATACTATTAGTCCTTCAAATGCAACTAATAAAAAAGTTAAATTTACATCAAATAATCCAAGTGTTGTAACTGTTAATTCTAATGGTATGATTGGAGCTTTAAAAGCTGGTACGGCTGTTGTAACAATTGCAACTGAGGATGGTAATAAAACAGCAAGTGTTACTATAACAGTAACAGGAACGGGAAGTGTTACAGGAACTTCTTCAACTCCTAATAATTCAGATGGAAATGGAGGTTCCTCCGGCTCATCAAGTGGCAGTAGTTCGTCTGGAACTACAACAGAAGATAAGTCATCATCTTCTAGCAATGCGTCATGTAGTGCATCACTGATGACTAACATAACGCATAATGGGTCAAGGGCAATAATTTCACAATATAGCTTTGGTCAGGCCAAAGCTTTTCAAAATATGGGGACAACTAAACCTATTATTACAGTTAAAGAAATAGCTGATTGTATTAATACAAATAAATTAACATATCAAGTATATTATGGTACAACTTCAACTAATGTATCAACAACTTCTTATACTGGAAGTATTAGTTTAACTAAAGAAGGACAAAAAATTACTTTAACTAAAGGTGATGGATATTATAAAGTAGTTTTGAGAGGTTATTTAAAAGATGATGCTAGTAAATATTTAACAAAAACTTATTATGTAATAGTTAAAAATAATGATGGTACAGATACTATAAAACCTTATGTAAATACATTAAGTGCTTCAAAAACTGCATCTACAAAATTGTTTGTTACTTTGTCTGTAAATGAAATTGGCTCAGGACTTAAAAATTTAAAATATTGTTTAACTGCAACAACAACTTGTACACCTAATGTAATTCTTTATAGTTATACATCTAATTATCCAAAAAGTAATAATATCTCAAGAAGTTCAACAATTACTAATGCTAGTTTGGCATCATATAAAAGGATATGTGTAATGGCAACTGATGTTTCTAATAATGAATCAGCTAAAAAATGTTATGCTTTTAATTAAAACCTTAGTTTAAAACTGAGGTTTTTTGTTCATGGACTTACCCCAATATCTGGTTGAAATTTCGATAAAAACTCATCATAATCTGTTGTCATTCCTCGAACATCAATATATAATTTTCTTCTATTGTGTTCCATTATACAACACCAGTGAATTATGCTACTAGATTTGTTTTTTTATCTCCAAAATGTCATATTATTCTAATTACTTTTTAATCAGTCATAAAATGTATCTGTCATCTTTTATACTTTGTTCTTATTTTTTCTGTTAGATATGTCATTAAAAAAATCTTCTATTTTTTCATTCATAACAAAAGGTTGATTAAGACTGGTCATTTTCATATTTTTAATATGTTTTTTAAAGTATTCTTTTGATTTTATATCACTATCACACATAATACAATTTCTTTTTTCTTCAATACATACACGTCCTGTCGTTCCACTGCCTGAAAAAAAATCTAACACTATTGAATCTGGATATGATAAGGATTTAACAAGTCTTCTTATTATTTCTAGTGGTTTTTGTGTAGGATGTCCAACTCTTTCTAGAGAATTACCATTTAATCTGCCAATTTCCCAAACATTAGTAGGATTTTTTCCTTTCCTAACGTTGTCTGGATTTAATCTTTTATCTTTTAATGCAAGCTCTAAATCAGCATCTGAATACTTTACCCTAACGGAGTCTAAATCAAAATAATATTTATCAGTTTTTGTAAGCCATATAATTTCCTCGTGTCTATTAGCAAAGTAGCGGTGTGCTGACATTCCATTTTTATAATACCAAATAACTGTGTTAACAAGTCTAAATTTCGTATTATGTCTGCAGTAATAAATTATTTCAATCAAGTCTCCACTTTTAGCTGATTGAAATTGCGTTCCACCGAAGATAATCATATTACCATTTTTAGATAGTACTCTATAAGATTCATCAATCCATTTGGATGCCCATTCAATATAATTTTCATAAGTATCCCAATTTGCCAAATCTAAATTGTAAGGTGGATCAATTAATATTAAATCAATTGAATCATTTGGAAGAGATTTTAACAAATCCAAACAATCATTATTTAATAATATACAATTGGTTTTATCTGGAATAGAAAAGTCTAAACTTGTCTTATGTTTAATATTATTTGAATTCATTTTATTTATTGACATCAATGCAGAATTATAATGTGATTTATTATGTATAGCCATTAAAATTTCCTCCTTGCTTTTAATATTTAATTATTATTGTAGTTTTTTAATTGTTGAAATAAGTCTTTACTTAGCATTTTCAAAGATGTTCTAGCAATATCAAGCATTATTTCAATCATATCAGAATCAAGCCAATGTTCACCATTTGGTTGAGCATATATAGAAGCAGCTTGAAGCATTATATTTAAATTATTACTAGAAACAAATTTATTTTCGCATAAATTTGTATTTATTGGTAATCCAAAATTTGCTGCTGTTAATCTATCTAGACGATTAAGCCCTCCAGCATTATATTTTAAAGTAATAATTCTTCCATCTGGTCTCGTAACTTCAACATCATGTATAAGAAAATTAGAACCTTCTAAAAAAAGCACATAAGGAAAATATGTTTCAGCAAGCATAAAATTTGCTATTTCAGATATATTTTTATGAGAACGTTCAATGGCATTTCCAGCAATCATAGTATCCTGATTATTATTTTTACCTACAAGTTTTCCTAATCTTATATTTTCAATATCTTTACCTTGGTGTTTTGCTTCGGAAACTAATACTACTCGCCAATTTCCATTATCATCTTTAACTTCTATAATTCCACCATCTGGTTTAATATTTGCGTTTTCAACAAATAATGTTTGTCCTAATTGTGGATCAACTTTTTTTAGAGCCTCATTAATCTCTTTTTTTAATAAATCTCGTCTATATCTAAACTCAAACATAGGAAATTCTTTTTCTAGCAATTCCATTACACGTAAAGAATTATTATATACTCCAATATCATGTTCTTGTGCCTGTTTACCAAATATACCAATTACACCTTCTGATTCCTTATGTTGAATTGTTAATCTTTCTGTTTGGTTCTTTTTCCTATTATCACTACTCCTAAGAATCTCTTTTATAATTTATTATTATACTACTTTTTTAGAATTTTTAATAGTGCTTAAGGTAAAAAAAATTAATTCGAATGACTTTAGTTGTTACTATTCACAGCCTAGTGCACGATAAAAGGGAGCGATGAATTCTATTCTTCACTCTTTTTTAGTATATCCGAAACTTTATAAGGCTTATCATCC